>VGIW01000132.1 GCA_016867715.1 Candidatus Eisenbacteria bacterium
CTCGATCGCCACGATCCCCACGCTCCCGACCCTCCTCACGTAACTTCGGAAAAAAGACACCGTATCTTTTGCAACCAAATAGGTTACCGCGCGAAATCTACCCGAGACCCGGACTGGGCGTCAAGCCTTTTCTCGAGAATCAGAGAATCGTAAGGGAAACGTCCCCTGAGACTGAACCCTGAGACTGTACCAGGTACAATCCGCAAGAGGTGTGCCAGGTAGGTAGCTCCCAATCGACCGCGTTGCCTCTCTGTGGACACGGGCGCCGCTTCGTTGTAGAGTCTTCCGCATGCGCTCGGAACCCTCTCGCTCCTCATCGGCCGATCTCGAGCGGCTCCGCATTCGGGACGAGACCCGCCGTCGAAAGAAGAGGCGGGGGCGGTGGCTCCTCGCGGGCGTCGGGGTCGTCGTCCTCCTCGCCCTCCTCGTCATGCTCGCGCGCCCCGCGAAGGTCGCGGTCGTCCCCGTCCGGGCGGGCGGGAACACCCCGGCCGACGCGGGAGGCGCGGTCCTCACGGCGAACGGGTATGTCGAGGCGCGGCACCAGGCTTCGGTCGCCGCGCGGACGACCGGGCGCCTTGCCGCGGTCCTCGTCGAGGAGGGGGATCGGGTCGATTCGGGCCAGGTCGTGGCCCGCCTCATCGACGACGACCCCCGCGCCCTCGTCGCCGAGGGCGACGCGAACTTCGCGCTCGCGGAGGCCCGCCTCGAGCAGGCTCGCGCGGCCGAGACAGAAGCGGAAAGGCAGCGTGCGCGGCGCGAGGCCCTCCTCGCGGAGGGGCTTCTGAGCGACGAGGAGGCGGAAGGGGCCGCGACGGCGGCGATCCTCGCGCGCGCCGACCGGGCGGCGGCCGAGGCGGCGGTCGGTGTCGCCCGCGCGGCGCTCGCGACCGCCCGGCTCGAGCTCGACAAGACCCGCATCACCGCTCCGTTCGATGGGGTGGTCCTTCGAAAGGACGCGGAGGTCGGGGAGATCGTCGGCCCGATCATGACGAGCAACACGGCGCGGGCGGGGGCGGTCGTCACGATCGCCGACCTCCACACGCTCGAGGCGGGGGTCGACTGCAACGAGGCGTACATCGCCCGCCTTTCCCTCGGGCAGCCGGCGGACATCGTGCTCGACGCGTATCCGGAGGTCCACTTCCCCGGCGAGGTGCGCGCGATCTACCCCTCCGCCGACCGGGACAAGGCGACGATCCCCGTGCGCGTCCGCTTCCTCGCCCTGGACGACCGGATCCGCCCCGATCTCGGCGTCAAGGTGACCTTTCTGGAGCGCCGGCCGACCGAGGAGATCGTCGTCGTGAAGAAGACGCTCGCGATTCCCGCCACGGCCGTGCGCGAGCGGAACGGCGGGTCGTTCGTCTGGATCGTGCGCGAGGGGAAGCTCGAGTCGGTCGGCGTCTCGGTCGGCGAAAAGCTGGAGGACGGGACGGTCGCTGTTCTTTCAGGTCTCAACGAAGGGGACCAGGTCGTCGCGGAGCCGGCGCCGCGGACGCGCAAGGGGATGCGCGCGCAGCCGGTCGCGCGGTGAGGCGGCCGCGGTGGATCCGATCATTCGCCTCGAGGGGGTGACCAAGGTCTACCGGCGGGGCGCGATCGAGGTTCCGGTCCTCTCGCGGCTCGACCTCGAGGTGCGGGCGGGCGAGTTCCTCGCGCTGATGGGGCCTTCCGGGAGCGGCAAGTCGACGATTCTGAACCTCGTGAGCGGGATCGATCTTCCGACCGAGGGGCGCGTCGTCGTGGCCGGAATCGACCTCGGCGACCTCGACGGATCGGCGCTCGCCTCCTTCCGCTCGCGGCACATCGGTTTCATCTTTCAATCCTACAACCTGATCCCGGTCCTCACCGCGTTCCAGAACGTCGAGCTTCCGCTTCTTCTCACCGGGCTCACGCGGAAGGAGCGGAGCGAGCATGTTCAGGCCGCGCTCGAGGTGGTCGGGCTTCGCGACCGGATGGACCACTTCCCGCGCCAGCTCTCCGGCGGAGAGGAGCAGAGGACGGCGGTCGCGCGCGCCGTCGTCACCGACCCGACCCTCCTCGTCGCGGACGAGCCGACCGGCGACCTCGACGCCGGGAGCGCGAGCGACGTGCTCGGGCTTCTCCAGAGGCTCCACCTCGAGTTCGGGAAGACGATCGTGATGGTGACGCACGACCCGCACGCGGCGGAGCGGGCCGATCGGATTCTCCATCTCGAGAAGGGCGTGCTGATCGAGTCGGCCGAACGGAATCGGACCTGATGCGCTTCTTCCCCTTCATCCTTCGGAACGCGCTCCGGAGCAAGCGGCGGACGATCCTTACCGTCCTCAGTATTGTTGTGTCGATGTTTCTCTATTGTACAATCCGAACGGTGATCACGAGCTTCGACGCCTCTCTCGAGACCGCCGACGCGGCGCGCCTCATCACACGGCGCTCCACGTCGCTCACGTTCTTCCTTCCCCTCTCGTACAAGGACCGGCTCGCGCAGATCCCGGGAGTCTCGGCGGTCGCCTACGGTGTCTGGTTCGGGGGGATCTACATCGACGAGAGGAACTTCTTCGCGCAGTACGCGATCGACGCGGACGAGTACGTCCCCATGTACTCCGAGTACCTGATCACGCCGGAGGAGCGCGAGGCCTTCCGCCGCGAGCGGACCGCCTGCATCATCGGGGAGAAGCTCGTGGAGAAGTACGGCTTCAAGACCGGCGATGCGATCACCCTACGCGGGACGATCTTCCCCGGCAACTGGGACCTCACGGTGCGCGGGATCGCGCGCCCCCGGACAAAGAACCTCGACACGAACTTCCTCCTGATGCGATGGGATCTCGTGAACGAGAGGATGGGGCGCTTCAACCAGGTCGGCTGGTACGTCGTCAAGCTCTCCGATCCGGCGCGGGCCGGGGAAGTCGCCCGGACGATCGATAGGGCCTTCGCGAACAGTCCCGCCGAGACGAAGACCGAGACCGAGAAAGCGTTTCAGCTCGGTTTTCTTTCGATGCTCGGGAACATCCGCGCGGTGGTTTTCGCGATCGGGAGCGCGATCGTGATCGCGATCCTTCTCGTGTCGATGAACACGATGATGATGGCGGCTCGGGAGAGGACGCGAGAGGTCGCGGTGCTGAAGGCGCTCGGCTTCACGGATCGCACGGTGCTCGGGATGATCCTCGCCGAGTCGCTTCTCATCTCGCTCACGGGCGGGGTTCTCGGCGCCGGGATCGCGCGCGTTGTCTACGACGCGAGCGGCTTCACGGCGGGCGGGTTCTTCCCTAGTTTCTTCGTCACCGGGGGGACGATCGCGCGCGCCCTCGGCATCGCCGCGGCGATGGGTCTTCTCTCCGGAGCGATTCCGGCGGCCGACGCCTTTCGGCTTCGCGTCGTCGACGCGCTTCGCCACGCGGGGTGAGCGATGGCCGTTCCGATCCGCTACAACCTCCGCAATCTCTTCGTGCGAAAGACCGCCACGCTCATGACGGCGTCGGGGATCGCGCTCGTCGTCGCGGTCCTCGTCCTCACGCTCGCCCTCGCGAACGGGTTTCGCCACGCGCTCGTCACGACGGGGCGCGCGGACAACGCGATCGTCACGCGCGCCGGATCGAACAGCGAGGTAATGTCCGGCTTCTCCCGCGAAACCGGACGAATCATCGAGGCGGGCCCTGAAATCGCGCGCCTCTCGGACGGGCGGCCCTTCGCGGCGAGCGAGGTCGTGGTCGTGACGAACTTCTCGAAGAGAAGCGACCCCAGCGCCTCGTCGAACGTCGTCGTGCGCGGCACCGATGACCGCGCGTTTCTGCTCCGTCCGGAAGTGCGGATCGTCGAGGGAAGAAGATACCGCGAGGGGGCTCTCGAGGCCGTCGTCGGGAAGCCGATCGCCGAGCGCTTCGCCGGATGCGGGCTCGGCGAGACGGTCCGCTTCGGCGCGCGCGACTGGACGGTCGTCGGAATCTTCACGGCGAAAGGAACCGGGTTCGAGTCGGAGATCTGGGGGGATCGGGAGACGCTCGCGCCGGCCTTCGACCGGAGGGGCTTCAGCTCGCAGACGCTCCGTCTCTCCGATCCCGCGCTCGCGGGCGCCCTCCAGAAGCGGGTCGAGGCGGATCCCCGCCTTCAGGTCGACGTCCAGCGGGAGGATGCGTTCTACGCGGCGCAATCGGAGATGCTCGCGAACGTGATCCGCGCGCTTGGGCTCTTTCTCGTCGTCATCATGGCGGCGGGCGCGGTCTTCGGCGCGCTGAACACGATGTACGCCGCGGTCGGCGCGCGGACGCGCGAGATCGGCGTGATGCTCGCACTCGGCTTCTCGCCGGGGAGCATCCTCGTCTCGTTCCTTCTCGAGTCAATCTTCCTCTCTGCGATCGGCGGCGTTCTCGGATGCCTCCTCGCCCTTCCGATCCACGGCGTCTCGACCGGAACGACCAACTGGTCCAACTTCAGCGAGGTCGCCTTCCAGTTCCGCATCACGCCGGGGATCCTTCTCGCCGGGTTCCTCGCATCGCTCGTCCTCGGCATCGTCGGCGGCTTCTTCCCCGCCCGCAACGCCGCCCGGCGACGGGCGAGCGAGGCGATGCGGGCGGTGTGAGAGAGTCGCCTTTGATGCGAACGACCGGAAGGCGAGACGCGCCGCCGTGGAACCGAGGATCGTTACCTATTTCGAAGCATGAAGAGACCCTGTCTTCTTCCTGGTCGCGCGAAATAGGTGACTGTCCCCAGTTTCCCTACTCCCCCCCCGCCCGGACCGGCGGGGATTCCGCCCCGTTCTCCAGGATCTCTTTCGACGGCGTGTGCGAGAAGGGGATCGGGTAGGCGCCGTCGAAGCAGGCGGTGCAGTAGCCGAGACCGGCGGGGGCCGCCTCCTTCAGCTTCTCGATCGTGAGGTAGGCGAGGTCGTCGACGTCGAGGTACTTGCGGATCTCCTCGACCGTGTGGGTCGAGGCGATCAGCTCGCCGCGGGTCGGCGTGTCGATCCCGTAGAAGCAGGGGAAGAGGATCCTCGGGGAGCTGATGCGAAGGATCACCTTTGCGGCGCCGGCCTTTCGGATCATCTTGACGAGCTTCCGCATCGTCGTTCCGCGCACGATCGAGTCGTCGACCACGACGACCCGCTTCCCTTCGAGCACGCTTCTTACCGTGTTGAACTTGACGCGCACCCGAAGATCGCGAAGGTGCTGAATCGGCTGGATGAACGTCCGCCCGACATAGTGATTCCGAATGAGGCCCATCTCGAAGGGGATGCCGGAGCGCTCCGAGAAGCCGAGCGCCGCGGAATTGGACGAATCGGGAACGGAGATCACGAGATCCGCTTCGGCCGGGGAGGCGTCGGCGAGAACGTGTCCGAGACGTCTTCGGACCGGATCGACCGGGTGGCCGAAGATCGTCGAGTCGGGGCGCGAGAAGTAGATGAACTCGAAGATGCAGTGATGCGGGTCCCGCTTTCCGTCGAGCGGAATCGAGCGCATCCTTCCCGACTCGATCACGACCATCTCGCCCGCCTCGATTTCCCTCACATAAGACGCGTTCAGGATGTCGAGGGCGCACGACTCGGACGCGACGAGAAGTCCCTCGCCGATCCGGCCGATGCAGAGCGGCCGGAAGCCGTCCGGATCGCGCGCGGCGATGAGACGCCGGCCGTCCGAGAACACGAGCGAGAATGCCCCCTTCACCGCGCGGAGCGCCTCCTCAGCCCGCTCGACGAGCGTCTCTCGGCGCGAGCGGGCGATCAGGTGAACGATCACTTCGGTATCCATCGATGTTTGAAAGATCGACCCCTCGCGTTCCAGCTCCTGGCGAAGCTCCCAGGCGTTCACCAGGTTCCCGTTGTGGGCAAGAGCGATCACGCCCCCGAGGCAGTGCGAGACGAGCGGCTGCTGGTTCTCCGGCCGGCACGAGCCGGTCGTCGAGTACCGGTTGTGCCCGACGGCGAGACTTCCCCCCAGCGCGGCGAGATCGTCCGCATCGAACACGTCGGAGACGAGGCCCCCTCCCCTCTTCACGCGATGGCGCCCGTTCTCGAAGGCGACGATCCCCGCCCCTTCCTGCCCCCGGTGCTGCAAGGCGTAGAGACCGAAGTAGGCGAGCTCGGCCGCCTTCGGAAGGCCGATCGCGCCGAAGACCCCGCACTCCTCCCGCCATCCGCTCATCGCGCCGGCTCCTCCCCCGTTTCCGCGAGCTCGATCGTATAGTCCTGATAGTGCGGGTTCACGAGAAGGCCTCCCTTCGGGCTCGCCGCCACCGCGAGCGATTCGCCGAGCGCGAGCGCCTCGCTCCCCCGCGCCTCCTGGAACCGGAGAAACCAGAGCGTCGCGAAACGGACCCGCTCGAGACCGGGAAGACGAACGCGCGAGCGGAGCGTCTCCTCCGCGACCGCCCCCTCGAGGTCGTCCTTCCCGCG
>VGIW01000133.1 GCA_016867715.1 Candidatus Eisenbacteria bacterium
TTCCCCGAGGGATCGACGCCGATCGATGGGTAGCGAGACCATGTCATCTGGGAATTCGTCGCGCGGACCGACGGACCGAGGATCCCGGACAACAGCGAACGAAGGCAAATCTCCATGTGTCGATTCCGTATCGATTCCCAGGCGATCCACACCGTTCCGTTCGGAGCGACCGCGACGTCCGGCTCGCCGTCGTTCGCGGGGCTGTCCGCGATCAGATGCTCCTCGGCGACCGTGTCCGCGTCGACACGAGCCAAGAAGACGTCGTATGAGCTCCCGGTCCAACGCTGCCATGCGAGCCAGAACCCCCCCGCCGCGCCGGCGGAACGGACGGCCGGAGCGAAGTCGGCCTCCGGGCTCGGCACGGGGGTGGTCTCGTCGGACCAGCCGTTCGCGAACCTCCGGATCTTAATCTCCGAGTTCGTGCCCTGCAGCTCGACCCAGGAAACGAGAATCCCCTCCGCGTCGGCGGCGATTTGGGGATCGAGATACCGGCCCCTCCCTTCCGAGACCTGCGCGGTGTCCCACCCGGAACCGGTCCACCGCGCCGCGTGGATCGCATCTCCGTTCCCCGACGTGCTCGTGTCCGCGAAGGACGAAACCCAAACAACCCAGGGAGCCCCCGAAGAATCGATCGCGATCGCCGGTTCGTAGTCGTCCCTCACGGGGAACGGAAGAGAAGGAAGAGCGGAAACGGAAGAAACGACTAGAAACAGCGAGAAGAAGGCTGTGGCGGTCGGAAGGCGGAACGGTCGCGCGTAGACGGGAGGCAAGAGGCGGACGGAATGCATGCGAACCCCCGGACACGGGGGATTCCGTTCATGGACGGAGTGTTTGCCCGCGCCCCGTTTGGTTTGTTGGAAGTTCTATCACGAGGCGGTCAAGGGTTCAAGCGCCTCCTTCGAGCGCTCGAAACGCGGGCCCTCTGGACACGGCCGGGTGGAAGCGCTAGTCTGGTGGCTCGCGGGATGAGGCGATCTGCGGCCGCACGGCGGGGAGCCCTGCGGGAGTGAGCGCCGGCCGTGGAGCCCCCTGCCTCGCGTCGTGGGGCGAGGTCCCCGTCCGAACGCACCCTGCAGGAGCGGGAACATGAATCGAACGAATCAGCCTCTGCGCCGTCGTTCCCTTGTCGCGGTTCTCGTTCTTCTTTTCCTCGGGTTCTCGCCTTCCCCAGGTTCGCCCCCCGTCTGGACTCGCGGCGCGGTCGCGTCGGATCACGAGGTCGCTTCGCGCGCCGGTCTCGAGATGCTCCGGAAGGGAGGGAACGCGGTCGATGCGGCGGTTGCGACCGCGTTCGCTCTCTCGGTGGTGCGGCCGTACGCGAGCGGGATCGGAGGCGGGGGGTTTCTGGTCGTCTACCTCGCAAATGAGAACGGCGGCCGGTCGGTCGCGATCGACTACCGCGAGCGCGCCCCGCGGGCGATCACCCCGGACTTCTACGAGCGTCTCGAGGACACGCTCGCCTGCCGTTTCGGCGGCGCCTCCGCCGGGATCCCGGGCGCGACGGCCGGGCTCCTCCACGCGCTCGAGCGCTACGGAACCCTCGACCGCGCGACCGTGCTCGCCCCCGCGATCCGCGCCGCCGAGGAGGGTTTCCTCGCCGATGCGCACTACGTTCTCTCCGCACGCGAGATGATCCCGGTGCTCGAGGCGCTCCCCTCGCTCCGCGCGAGCAACTCCTTTCTATGGGAACGTTTCTTCCGCGAAGGAACGGTCGCCAAGGGGGACACGATCCGCCTTCCCGAGCAGGGGGCGGCGCTTCGTCTCATCGCCGAGCGGGGCGCGGACGCCTTCTACGGCGGGCCGATCGGAGAGGCGCTCGTCCGCGCGGCAGGCGCCTCCGGAGGGGTTCTCGAACTCGAGGATCTCCAGAGCTTCCCCGTCGCGGAACGAACGCCCCTCGAGGGGGAGTTCCGAGGGAAGCGGATCCTCGGGATGCCGCCTCCATCAAGCGGGGGGATCGCGCTTCTTCAGATTCTCGGGATCTTCGACCGGAAGACCGCGGGCGAGGAACCGCCAGCGTGGAACGGCCCGGAGTACGTTCATCTTCTCGCCGAGGCGATGAAGCACGCCTTCGCCGATCGGGCGGAGTGGCCGGGCGATCCGGCGTTCGTCGAGGTCCCGGTCGAGCGGCTCCTCTCCGGCGCGTATCTCGACGAACGCGCCGCCTCCGTGCGGAGGACGAAGACGAGGGGTCCGGATGCGTACGGCACGCGCGCGCCCGGTCCGGACGATCGGGGGACGAGCCATTTCGGCGCCGTCGATCGTTTCGGGAACGCCGTCGGCGGCACCGAGTCGATCAACTACTCGTTCGGCTCGCTCGTTGCGGTCCCCGAATACGGTTTCGTTCTCAACAACACGATGGACGATTTCCTCACGCGGCGCGGGACCGAGAACCTCTTCGGGCTCCGGCAGTCGGAGCGGAACCTCCCCGCGCCGGGAAAGATTCCTCTCTCAAGCATGTCGCCGACGATCGTCCTCGACAAAGACGGGGTCTTCGCGGTAGCCGGCGGATCGGGCGGCCCGCGCATCATCAGCGCGACCGCGGAGGTGCTTCTCGCCGCGATCCTCTTCGATCAAGACGCGGAGGCCGCGGTCGCCGCGCCCCGCTTCCATCACCAATGGATGCCGAACAAGCTCCTTCTCGAGCCCAGCTTCGGGCCGCTCATCGAGGGCGTCCTTCTTCGGATGGAGCACGAGGTCGAGCGAACCGAGACGATCGCCGCCGTCCCGTTCATTCGAAGGGTTCGCGGGGGCTATCAAGCCTCCTCCGATCCGCGCAAGGGAGGCGCCCCGGCGGGATACTAGCCGACGCCAAGTCCCGCCCATTCCCGTTGACTCCCGTGCGTCCGAATTGCCATAATCAGACGCACATCCGATCCACAACAACCATCAAGGCGGTGAGCTCATGGGAGTCGGTCTTCCATCCAGCAAGGAGTTCCAGGCTCATGTGTTCGGTCGGGAGAACCCGGTCAAGGTCCTGATCCCCGGACCGGATCTCGTCCCCGAGAGACCTTTCGTCGGCCGAGAGGATCTCATCGCTCAGTGCCTGGCCGCTTGGCTCGACGTCGAGGGGGAAGGAGCGCTCCACTTTCGCGTGATCGGCCCGCCCGGGGTCGGGAAGAACGAGCTGATCTACTACCTCGCCCGCGAAACCAAGAGACCGTTGTTCATCATGCACGGGCACGAGGAGCTGACACCCGAGGACATCGCCTGCACGGCGCGAGTGACCGAGGAGAACCAGGTCGAGTATGTAGGATCTCCGCTCCTCGCCGCGATGATCCAAGGCGGGATCTGTTTCTTCGATGAGATCGGAAAGGTGCCGAGCCGCTCGCTCTCGCTCCTCGCATCCGTTCTCGACGACCGGCGGACGCTGACGTCCGTCCTGGGCGGCTTCAGCGCGCGCGCGCGTCCGGAATTCAGGTTTTGCGCATCGATGAACGATGCGGACGCGGCGACGTACGGTCTCCCGGGATACATCGACGAGAGGCTCCGTCCCGCGTTTCGGATGGACCATCCACCGGTTGACGAGATCCTGGCAATCGTGGGAAACGGCGTCCCCTCGTCGAAGGGAGTTCTGATGGAAGCCTTCCGCGAGTGGGCGACGGCCCAGGAGAAGCTCTCGCCCCGCGAGGCGCTCACGCTCATGAGCTATGCGGCCCGCCTCCACAGATGCGAGGGGAACGGGGCGATGGATCGGGCCGGCGCGGATCGTCTGATCGCCGCCGCCGTTCGCACGGTGCACGAAGGGAAGACGGCCTGATGGGAGCGAGCGCTCACGACCCGTGGATTCGCTATCGCGACACGTCCCTCTACGTCGTACCCAGCATTCACCACCGGCAGATCTTCGCGGAGCTCGTCTATGACGCGTGCTGGAGAAAGCGCTTTGACGTGATCGCGGTGGAGCTTCCTCCCTCCTATGCGGAGATGGGGATCGTCGATGCGTTCCTCCGCATGGCGCCCGCGCCCGGCTTCGTCATCCATCCAAGCGGCTGCACGGAGGTGATGGAGGTCCCGGCGAACGATCACCCGGACTGCGAAGAGACGGAGACGAGGGTCGTACAGAAGGCGGTTCTCTACGCGATGACCCCTTGCGACTCGATCGTGATGGCGCTCCGTTGCCCCGGCCTCTTGCGGAGACGTTGGCCCGGATGGAAACCGGAAGTGGCGTTGATCGATGCGGAGCACAGAGAGATCGGTCGAAGCCGTTCCGACCTGCCAATGGCCGATGACTACGAAGTCGCCGTCAAGGGACTCGCTGCGTTCTACGCGCGACTGGAGGAACGGCTCGACGCCGTGCGCGTGGTCGAGGTGGACGCGCGGCGGGAACGCGTGATGGGATCGCGCCTCCGTGGACTTCTGGACGAGGGGAAGGAGGTTCTCTTCGTATGCGGTGCAGCGCACTGGAAGAGCCTGAGAGAGTACCTCGACATGGGCTGCCCCCCCGATTCCCCGTTCCGAGAGGGATCGGGGCCGCCCGAGCGTCTCCTCCTCGCTCCGGTCCGACCGGAAGCGGTTTGGGTTTCCGGATGGCTAGACGATATTCCCCGCATCGTTTGGGAGTTCGAAACCGCGTGCGTCGAAGGGCGTCCCCCCGAGTCGTTCGACAAGCATGAAGCGCTCAAGATCGTCTGGCGAGAGACGATCGAACTAAGCCTTGCGAAGAAGCGTCCCGTTTCGCCGCGCCGCCTCTTCAAGATGAGGCGCTACGCGAGGACTCTCGCCGACGCGTCGGGGAGATGGATCCCCGCTCTCGATCGACATCTGATCCACGCCGCGGAGTCTTGCGTGGGAGAGGAGTTCGCCGAGGCTTTCAAGGAGGTCGCGCTCCGTTTCCCGTCCGAGCCGCCCGATGGGGTCCCCTATGCACGCTTCACGCGAGCGGGAGACGGCGGGTTCTTCATGATGGTCGGTGAAGAGGTCTTCCATCTCGAGCCGACTCCCAAGAGCGATCCCGACGGCGGGGGTTTTCGGGTCCCGATCGAGGAGCCCGTCCCCCTCACGACCGAAGAGAAGCAGAAGCTCGAGAAGTCCGGCAACAGGAAAGCGTTTCCCGGCCAGCAGGACCTTCACAACCGGCTGATCGACCGAGCGAGGCGGCTTGCCCATCGAACCCGGAGAGAGACGATCACTCGCCGCTTCAGCGGGGACATCGGGCTCGGACCTTCCTGGCGCTCATCCATCCGGGCATTGTCTCGAGGCGAGAAGCGGTTTCTCCATGTTCGACAGGCGAAACGGGGCCCGAAGTACGGTTCGTGCGACGGGACCTGCCCCGTCGCTTGGATCTTCGACGCCGAGGCAACGAACCTGAGCCAACACAGCTCGGAACATGTGCCGCTGCGGGGAGATTTCGAGGCCTTCGACGACCTCTTCCAATGGCATCACCCCGAACGGAAGATCGAGGCGAATGTCATCGAGCTGCGGGTCGCCTACAGCGTCAGCCTGACCAGAGGGCTCATCCCGCTCTTCGATAAGACCGAGAAGGACTACGAGAAGTTCTTGGCATGGTACCCGCCGGAGCGGCTCTGCCGGACGGATCCCGACAAGGACCCCGACCTTCGTCCGTTTCGCGGCGGCTACGAGATCGCGATCGCGTGCGCGGTGAAGTACGCGGCCGATCACCTCGTGGTCGTCGCCCTTCCCGACCTGCGAATCAGCGAGAGGCTGCTTCGCTTCGCATCCGATCGCGGCGTGAGGCTCATCCGGGTCTCGCGCGACGATTTCGATCCGCGTTCGCTTTCTCGGCTCTCCCTCTACCACAGAGTCCCGGCGCCCGGTCCCTGGTCGAAACCGTACGAGTTTTGCTACCGGTTCATCCCTCCCGTGTAGTCCGGATCTCGGACGGATCCTTTGCTGCGGCCACGATCCGGAAGCCGACCTCGCCCGACCGTTCTCCTCCATCCGGAACCGGACGCATCTTGGTCGCCCGGCAGTCGGAGATCTCGTCGGACATCCAAGAGCCGCCGCAGGCGTAGATCTTCCCGGTCTCCGCGTCCAGGCAGAGTTCGTGGACGTTTCCCGCCATGTCCTCGATCCCATCGGGCGTCGCGCTTTCCGGGTAGACGCCGGCCGGAGAGGTCATGCCCAGATACCCCGCATGCCAATAGTTGCATCGTAAAGGACCCGGTTCGTCTCCCCACGGGTAGAGCCGTCCCTCCTCTCCCCTCGCTCCCGCCTGCCATTCGGCGACGGTCGGAAGCCGATAGGTTCGCCCGTCGCGCGCCGCCTGCGTGAGCCAGCGGCAATAAGCCTCCGCCTCGAACCGCGCGATCCCCACGACCGGCTGGTTCGACTCGTTGTACGCAGGGTTCGTCCAGAA
>VGIW01000134.1 GCA_016867715.1 Candidatus Eisenbacteria bacterium
CTCCGACTCGATGCGGCGCACGATCGCGTCGCTGACCTCGAGGCGCGTGCCGAGCGGCGCGGTCACGTCGATGTAGGCGTAGTTCGGATCGGAATCCGGAAAGAACTCGACGCCGGTTCCGAAGAGAACGAACGCGAACACGGTGACGAGAAGCGCGAGAAATACCCCGCCGAGGGCGATCCACGGGCGGCGGAGCGCCCAAGCGAGCTGGCCCCGATAGAAGCCGCGGAAGCGAAGAAAGAGGCGGTCCCCAGGGGGGCGTTTCTTCCCCTCGCCGCGCACCGAGATGAAGACCGCGCAAAAGGTCGGGTTGATGACGAGCGCGACGAACAGCGAGGCGGAAAGGGTGATGATCAGCGTGATCGGGAGGTACTTCATGAACTCGCCGACGATGTCGGGCCAGAAGAGCATCGGCCCGAAGGCGACAAGAGTCGTGAGCGTCGATGCGGTCACCGGAACGGCGACCTCGTTCGTTCCGCGCGAGGCGGCCTCTTGGCGCGAATACCCCTCGTTCCGGTGCCGGAAGATGTTCTCGACGACGACGATCGCGTTGTCCACCAGCATGCCGAGCGCGAGGATGAGGCTGAAGAGAACGACCATGTTCATCGTGTGGCCGAGCGCGGCGATCACGATGAACGAGAGGAGCATCGAGAGCGGGATCGCGATCGCGACGAAGACGGAGTTCCGAAACCCCAAGAACGCGAACAGGACGAGAATGACGAGAACCAGACCGCTGAAGATGTTGTTCTCGAGCTCGCGGACGATGTCGCGGATCTCCTTCGACTGATCGGCGACGACGGTGATCTCGGTCGTCGGAGGAAAGCTCGGGCGCGCTTCTTCGATGATCGCCTTCACCGCGTCCGCGACGCCGATGATGTTCTCACCCGAGCGTTTCTTGACGCTGATCGTGATGCAATCGGCGCCGTTCTGCCGGGCGTACGTCGTCCGTTCCTTGAAGCCGTAGCGGACCGCCGCGAGATCGCGCACGTACACCGGACGGTCCCCGATGCTCGTCACGACGAGATCCGCGACGATGCCGGGCGTCTCGAACTCCCCCGGCACGCGGACGGTGAAGCTCACGCTCCCCCCCTCC
This sequence comes from Candidatus Eisenbacteria bacterium, assembly GCA_016867715.1. NCBI lineage: Bacteria > Candidatus Eiseniibacteriota > Candidatus Eiseniibacteriota bacterium. The sequence goes on from VGIW01000134.1 coordinate 1,094, forward strand.
ACCGTCCCTCCCGGGACCGTGAGGTTCTCGCTCGCGATCGCCTCGATCACGTCCGCGAGATCGAGATCGTACGCGCGAAGCCGGATCGGATCGACGGCGACCTGGACTTCGCGCTCGAGCTCTCCCGTGAGGTCCGCCGAGAGAACGCCGGGCACCGACTCGATCTGCTCCTGAAGATCCTCGGCGAGGTCCTTTAGGCGAAGGAGGCCGTACTTGCCGGACAGATTGAGAAGGAGAATGGGGAAATCCTCGAAGCTGATCTCGGTGACGTACGGCTCCTCGATGTCGGCCGGCATGTCAGCCTTCGCCTGGTTCACCTTGTCGCGGACGCGCTGCAGGGCCGACTCGATGTCCATGTCAGGCTCGAACTCCGCCTCGACCACCACGTACCCCTCGCCGGTCGTCGAGCGGAGCTCCTTCACTTGTTTGATCTCTTTGAGCTTCGTCTCGATCCTCCGCGTGACGAGCGCCTCCACGTCCTTCGGGGCGACCCCCGGATAGATGACTTGGACGAGGATGATCGGGATCGTGATGGAGGGGGTCGATTCCTTGGGGATCGACAGGTAAGAACCGACGCCGAGGAGGACGATCAGCGCGCAAAGCGTGAAGACGATCGCTTTATGCGTAATGGAAAAATCGGTGATCGACTTCATGCGGGCCTCACGGAAGAACCTCGATCCGCTCCCCCTCGACGAGCTCCCGGTTCCCGACGACGATGAGGGAATCCCCTTCAGCGAGGCCGCTGTCGACGACCGCCATCTGGCCGTACACCGCCCCGATCCTCACCATCCGCCGCAGGGCCGTTCCCGAAGAGGCCAGAAAAACTGCGGAGCCTTCCTCGGTCTCCACGACCGCGTCTTGGGGGACGACGATCGCGCCCTCGTAGACGTCCTTGACGAGACGAGCCCGGAGCGTCATGCCGGGACGAAGCGCCGCGTCCTCGTTCGGGACGCGCACCTCCACCGTGACGGTGCGCGTGCCGCGGTCGACCTCGCGGCTCACGAAGACGACCTCTCCCTCGAAGACCCGTTCCGGATAAGGGTCGGCGAACACCTCCGCAAGGTCCCCCGGGCGGACCTTCGCGAGATAGATCTCCGGAAGCGGGACGCGAATTCGTACCGAGCGAAGATCGAGGAACCGCGCGAAGGGAGTCGCCGGCCCCGCGAAGTCGCCGACGTCGAGAAAACGGGTGTCGACGATCCCGGCGAACGGTGCGCGAAGGACCGTCCGGTCGTGCTGCGACTTGGCGGTTCCGTAGCGCGCCTCCGCCATTTCCCTCTGGCGCTCGAGGCTCGAAAGCTCGTACTCCGAGATCGCCCCCTCCGGCCGAAGCGCCGCGCTCCGCTCGAAGAGATCTGCCGCGAGATCGCGCGCCGCTTCCGCCTCGCGAAGCGCGGCGGCGTAGAGATCGTCGTTCAGCTTCGCGATCGGCTCCCCTTCGCGAACCGAGGCTCCTTGGTCGGCGAGAATCCGCTCGACCGCCCCGCCGACTTCGAAGACGAGCGTCGCCTCTCGATCGGCGCGCGCCGTACCGATCAGGTTAAAGTAATCGTTGAACGAGCGGCGCTCGACCGCGCTCACCCGGACCGGGGTCGTCGGGGGCGCGGATCCGTTCTCCGCTTCCTTCTTTCCGCATCCGGCGAGCGTCAGGAAGACCGCCGCGACGATCACCTTCCTCCCCGCACGCGACCAGCCGACCATTACCATTCCTCCCCCCACGAGATGCCGACGACTCGCATCCAGACCGCCTGAGCCAGAAGCGCGTCGTGGATCGATCGAAGATGCGCGACGCGCGAGCGCGTGAGCGCGAGGCGAGCGTCCAAGAGCTCGATCTGCGACAGAAGCCCGCTCTCGTACCTCGTCTCCGCGATCGCGTGCGCCTTCTCCGCGTACGCCAGAGACTTTTCGGATGCCGCGAGCCGCTTTTCCGCGCTCTCGATGTCGAGCTCGGCGGCGACGACCGCCTTGCGCACATCTTCCTCGGCCTCGGCGAGACGAATCCGAGCGATCCGAAGCTCCGCCTCCGCCTGCCGGATCCGAGAAGAGGTCGCGCCGCTCGTCCAAATGGGAAACGTCGCGTACACGCCGCCGAACGAGGAGCTCGTCCGCTCTTGTTCCGAGAAGCGGAGATCGTCCGAGTTCCCCGAGAACTGGTACTGCCCCGTAAGATAGAAGTTGGGAAAGCGGTCCGCTCGAACGACCCGGAGGTTCTGTTCGAGGAGGCGCGCGCGGAGCGCGAGCACCGCGAGATCGGGGTTCTCCTCCGCCGCGCGGCCGCCGCGGCCCCGGATCTTCTCGGGAAGAATCGGCGCGTACTCGAGCGCGCCCCGCACCTCGATCGGTTCGCGGACGTCGATGCCGAGCGCCGTCTTGAGATCGTTCCGCGCACGCGCAGCCTCGTTCTCAGCGGCGATCACCCAGGGATCCGCCTCGCTCGCGTCCACCTCGGCCCGAAGAAGCTCAAACTCCGAGGCGAGGCCCCGCTCCCGCCGGAGGCTCGCCGCGTAGCGATGGTGAAGAGCCCGATCGCGCGCCGACCGATAGACCTCGGCTTCCGCCTCCGCGAGAAGCGCTCGGTAGAAGAGACTCTTTACGAGAAGGACGACGCCTTGCTCGCTCGCCTCGACGTCCTCCTTCGCGCTTCGATTGTAAATCTTTGCCGCTTGAAGCGCGGCGCCCACCTTCCCCGCGAGCCAGAGCGGCTGCGTGAGCGAGAGGGTCGCCGTGTAGTCGTAGCGCGAGCCGACCTCGATGCGGATGTTCTCCGGGATCTCTTCGCCGCCTTCCCCGTTCAGCGTGTCCTCCTCGCCGCCGAACGAGGGGAAACCTCCGAAGTAGAACGAGGGGAGCTTGAAGTTTCGCCCGATCCGCCCATCGAGACCGATCTGCGGAAGGGCCGCCGCCCACGCCTCGCGCACGCGGAAGCCGGCCTTCTCCTCCTCGACCCGCGCCGCCTGGAGACCGCGGTTCGTCTCGCGAGCGATCCTCAAGCAGCGGTCGAGGTCGTAGACGTTCGACGTCTCCTCGCCGCGCGCGCCGAGCGGCAGGAGAAGCCCGAGAGCCAGCGCGACGCCGAGAAGCGCGCGGGCGCGGAGCGGATGCTTTCTTTCGCCGTCCGACATTGGAGTGCGCTCTCTCTGCCCGGCACGAAAAGGAGGGAGCGAAGCTCCCTCTGCTCAATCGAAGGGGCGAGCCGGGGGCACGGGGGATAAGAATAGCCGATGAGACGGGCGGCGCCAAGCGAAAACTCGTCGGGAGCTCGCTCCCGCAAGAAGACGTGGCCCCGCTCTTCGAAATGCGGTAGAATGCCCGAACCGGATCGAATCGGAAGACGGGAGGAGTGAGGCGATATGCCGGCGCGAGGTCCCCAATACGAAGAGGGTCACCTGTTCGTGGCGGCCGTCCGCGTTCTCGCCCATCGGGAGGGCCGTCCCCCCACCGTCGAGGAGATCGCCGAGCTTCTCGGCGACTCTCGAGAGATCGCCTATCACCTCGCGCGCGGCCTCGCCGAGAAAGGAGTCCTCCGTCTTCTCGCGAACCCGTTCGAAACGCACGTCGAGGTCGCCGATCATCTCGCCCTGGAGGAGCTCTCGCGCGAGGAGCACGGGCCCGGCTTCGAGGAGGACCTGCGCGAGTTCCAGGAGAGGAAGAAGAAGGACCGGGACGAGATGAGCGATTTCTTCATGGGCGACGGACGCGAAAAGAAGAAGAAAGATAAGCTGAGCAAGATGGAGGAGGAGTTCCGCAAGTTCCGCAAGTCGAAAGATTCCGGGGACGATTGATCTCTCCCTCGGTTCCGTCCTGCGCGCCGAATCCTGCTTTACATATGAAGCTCAAGGATGTCCTTGTCGAGGAGAGGATGGTCCTTGTGCACCTGAATCCCCTGAAAGGACCCTTCCCGCCAAAGACGGGCGAAGCGGAGTTTCTCGGCGAAGTCCTTGTGCACGATCCGGCAGAGATCCCCGACGCCGGACCCGACGGGAAGCGTGAACGGCCTCTCCATGTCCGGCTTGTGGCCCGGCATCTTCGGATAGACCCGCATCACGCGGAGCATGCGAAAGAGAAGAGCGGGGAGTCGATCGATCCCCTCCAGCGTCTCCGAGGAGACCGGGCGGAGAGGGAAGTCGCCGACCTTCTCCGGAATCTCGCCCGCGAGGTCGGCCTTGCTTCCGGCGAGAAGCGCGCGCTTCGTGAAGACCTCGTCCTCGATCGGGCGCTCCCATTCCCCCTCCGGCACGAGGGAGAGACGCGCGGCTTCGAGATGAACGAGAAGGCCGAGAAGGCGGTCGTCCGGATCGCCCGCCGAGAGATCGATCACGAGAAGGACTCCGTTCCCCGCGCGCGGGATGTTCGGAACCCACGGCTCCATGTACTCGTCCGAGAAGGGCGGCGTGTCGACGAGCTGGATCTGGACATCCTCGAACGAGAGCATTCCCGGCCGAGGCCGCTGGGTCGAGAACGGGTACGCGGCCACCTCGGCCGGCGCGCCGGTGAGCGCGGCGAGGAGAGCGGACTTCCCGACGTTCGGCTCGCCGACGATCACGATCTGTCCCGCCCCCTCGCGCGGGACATGATCGGGGGAAGGCCCGCGTCCGCCTCTCTTTCGCGAGCGCTCCTCCTCCTCCTCGACGAGGGAGATGCGGCGCTTGATGTCCGCCTGAAGCTTCTCGGTCCCCTTGTGCTTGGGAATCGCGGAGAGCATCCCGCGGAGCGCCTTGAGCTTCTCTTGTGGGTTCTTCGCCTCCTTGTACTTCTCCTCGGCGGCGAAGTACTGGGGCGTCAGGTTCGCCGGCATGGTACTCTCCTGTTTCGAACAGTATACCGGCGGCCGCCGCGCGCCTCAAGGAGACGGCACGATGAGGATCCGGACGATCCACGCGTGGAACCTCCCGCCGCGCCAAGCGGCCGCGCTCCAGCGACGCCTCGCCGCGCGCGTCGTCCGGCGGGGCGGGCCGCTGCGACCGCGGCTCGTCGCCGGCGCGGACATCGCCTGCGACCGGGAGAGCGACCGTCTGTAC
>VGIW01000135.1 GCA_016867715.1 Candidatus Eisenbacteria bacterium
GTCTTTCGCGCCGCGATCTCGGGAAGCATCCCGCTCCCCCTCCTCCCGCTCATCCCCCTCGGGATCGTATCCGCGTTCGCACGGGATCGAAGAAGAGCTCTCCTCTCGTTCGGGGCGCTTCTCCTCTTCGGGCCGCTCCTCGTTCTCGCTCTCCGCTTCCCGCTTGCTCCCGAACGCGTGGAGGAGAACGCGGTCTTCTTCCTCCCCGCTTTCGCGATCCTCGTCCTCTTTCTCTCGTTCGGCGTCGACCTACTCCTTCGCGGCTGCGCGGGGAGAAGATCTCTTCTCCTCGGCATGCGGGCCGTGCTTCTCCTGCTCGTCGCGGCCCGCTGCGCGTCGGCCTGGCGCGATCATCCGTATGACGAGGTCTCCCTCCCCGAGGAATACGCGCGGCAGGTTCTCGCTTCCATTCCGAGAGGGGCGATCCTCCTCGCGGAAGGAGACGACATCGTCTTCCCGCTCCATTATCTTCAGAGAGCGCTCGGCCTGCGCACCGACGTGCAAATCCTCGATACACGAGGGACGGTCTTCCCGCCGAGGAGCGAGCGTACGCGCGGCGATCGATACGCGACCTTCCCGCTCGAGGGGTTCATCCCCTCGGGCCTTCTCTTTCGCGATCCGAGCGCGGCTCCCGCGCCGGTTTCCGAGAGCGCGCGGCCCGCGCCCGGCGAAGAGCGGCTTCTTCGGCGATCGGCGCCGCTTCGATCCCTCTGGACAAACTATCTCGAGACGAGGGCCCGCTCGGAGGACTCGGTCGAGCGGGCGGCTCTCTTCCGGCGAGCGGCTCTGGCTCTTTCCGAGGAATCCCCGGAGACGGACGACCGCCGCGCGGTTCTCTACGCGGAGGCAACCGTCCTTGTGGAGCGCGGTGAAGAGGAAGAGGCGGCGGCGCGGCTTCGAGATCTCTTGTCGGAAAAGCCGCTCGACGCGCGGGCATCCCTCCTCCTCGCCACGATCGAGCTTCGGAGGGGGGATGCGGAGAGCGCTCTTCGCCTCGCCTCTCTCTCCGGCGAGGCGACCGCATCCGAGCGCACGAGCAGCGCGGTCATCCACCTCTACGCGGGGAAGATTGAGCGGGCGCGCGAGCTCCTCGAGGAGGCGGCGCGGCTCGATCCGCTCGCGACGGAGCCGCTCGCGCTCCTCCAGCGCCTCGCATCGGAAAACGCCGAGTGGGAGAAGTCGGCGCGTCTCGGGTCGCGGGCGCTCGCGATCGATCCGACGCTCGCCGGCGTTCATCTTCTTCTTGCCCGCGCGTATCGGGCGATGGGAGACGACACGCGCGCGGTCCGCGCGTACCGCATGCTCCTCCGATCGGAGCCGAACCACGCGGGAGCGGAGGAGGCGAACGCGTATCTTGCGGAGAACGTCGGGGTAGCGCAGTAGACCGATCGGCTACCGCGGCGGCTTCATCGGCTCGCCGAGGAGCCGGGAGAGGTTCGCCCGCGCCTCGGCGCCCGAGGGGTCGAGACGGAGCGCGCGCCGAAAACAGGCTTCCGCCTCTTTCGCTCGGCCGCTTCTCGCCAGAAGAACGCCGAGCGCGTTCCACGCGTCGTCCCTCGTCGGATCGCGGCGGAGCGTCTCGCGATAGCTTCGCTCCGCCTCGCCGCTCCTCCCCTCCCGCTCGAGTAGAATCCCTTGGGTATAAAGGGCCGGCGCGTGTCCGGGTGAGAGCCGGAGCGCCTCTCGGAGATCCTCCTTCGCCTCGTCGTTCCTCCCGAGCCCGAGAAGAACGAGCGCCCGGTTGAAGCGCGCGTCCGCGTAGTCCGGCCATGCGCGAAGCGCCTCGCCGAGCCAATCGAGCGCGCGCTCCGTTCCATCCGGCTCGCTCATCTCGACGACGCCAAGACCGTTCGCGGCGTCCGGATCCCCGGTCCTCTCCCAGAGCGCCCGGAACCGCGAGCGCGCCTCCTCTCGTTCTCCTCTCTCGTACGCGAGCCTGGCGAGGTTGTACTCGGTCCGCACCGGGTTCGCGTCGCGCAAACCGAAGGGGTCCGCTTGCGCGGCGAGAAGAAGCGCGACCGCCGCGAGCGCGCCCCGGATCACCGCGGCGCGCGGAAGGCGCGGGCCGAGCGGCGTGAGCGCCGGCGCGAGAAGGACGAGAAAGGGCCAAACCGGCGCGCGATACCTCACGGAAAAGACGGCGAGGACGACGGCGATCCAGTAGCCCGCGAGCCCGAGGGTCGCGGGAGTCCACGCGCGCGACCGCGCCGCGCCCGCGACCAGAAACCCGAACGCGAGGGGAACGAGAACCCCGGCGTCGAGAATGCTGAAGCGAAGAAGCGGCGAGCGTTCCCGGAAGTAGGCCGCGTCCTGGCTCGCGTCGATCGGAAAGGCGGCGCCGAAGAGAAGGGCCTTCGCGGCGAGCCGCCGGACGAACGGACCCGGTTCGGCTCGGAGCGACTCGATCGTCCTCTCGACGAAGAAGCGGCTCTCCGCAACGCTCCCCTCGCGCCCCTCTCGAAGAGGAAGAGACGTGAGCCGTTCCCATTCGTACCCGGGACGAACGTGCGCCGTCCCGTCCGATCCCGGGCCGTTCCCGATATAGAGGTTGAGCCCTGCGTTTCCCGTGACGGGAAGAAAGCCCTCCCCCGCACGCGCGTTCAGAAAAGAAATCGGGACGAGCGGAAGGAGGAGCCCGATGACGAAGAGAAGGGCGGGACGGAGCGGCCTCTCCTTCGCGAGGAGGAAGAGCGCGAGGAGAAGAAGAACAACCCCGGATCCGGGATGCGCGAGAAACGAGAGTCCCCCGGCGAGACCGGCGGCGAAGAGGGATCCGGGCGCTCCGTTCTTCCTGCAAACGAGCAACCGAAGAAGCAGCGCGTGCAGAAAGATCTGGAGGACGACCGGAAGCACTTGAAGCTCAAAGTAAAGGACGGGAGGCGCCGCGGCGAGAGCCAAGCCTGCGGCGTTCCCGAGCCGGCGGCCGCCGAGACGAACGCCGGCGGAGCGGACGAGAAGGGCGGCGGCTCCCGCGAGGAGGATTTGGACGATGTAGACGGCCGGCAAGGGAGATGGGAAGAACCGAACGAAAGGGACGAGGAAGAGCGGATAGAGAGGGCCGTGGATCGAAGGCTTCTCCCAGTAGGGAAGCCCCGCGACGATCGCGCGCGCTTCCGCCAGGTATTCGGCCGCGTCGATGATCGGATGGCCGAGAAAGGGAACGTCCCAGAGGAAGTGCCAGTTGGCGAGGCCGGCCGCCGCGGCGGTCGCGAAGACGAGGAGAACATCGAGCCTCGTCGCCCGCGTGGTGTCGTTCGTTCGGCGCAACTCCCGCTCCCTCTCACCCGGATGAAGAGCACGCGCCGACGATAGCATCCGGTCGGCCCTCGGGCAACGATCGGTGATTTCCTTGCCTCGGTACGCTCGGTTCTCTAAAATGCCGATGCTTGCGAGCCTGCGATCGCCGGTCCGTGGAAGAGAGGGCGCGATGATCGAGGGTCTCTTTCGCCTCCGCGAGAACGGCTCCACGGTCCGTCGAGAAGCGGTCGGCGGCGCCGCCACGTTCTTCACGCTCTCCTATATCCTCTTCGTGCAGCCGGCGGTCCTCTCCTCCGCGGGGATGGATCACGGCGCGGTCGCTCTCGCGACGTGCGTTTCCTCCGCGCTCGCGACGATCCTCATGGGGATCCTCGCGAACCTCCCCGTGGCGCTCGCCCCCGCGATGGGTCACAACTTCTTCTTCGCGTTCACCGTGTGCGGCGCGACCGCCGCGGGCGGATACGGCTATCCGTGGACGATCGGCCTGGGCGCGGTCTTCGTCTCCGGCGCCCTCTTCATCGTGCTCAGCGTGACCGGAGTCCGCTCCGCGGTCCTCCGCGCCTTCCCCCCGGGGCTTCGGACCGGGATCGCCGTCGGCATCGGCCTTCTCATCACGCTCGTCGGCCTTCAATACGGAGGAATCGTCGTCGCGCAGCCCGGGACGATGATCGGCCTAGGGCGTCTCGGCTCCCCTCCCGCTCTCTCGGCGATCGCCGGAACGGTCGTCCTCCTCGCGCTTCTCGCGCGCGGCGTGCGCGGAGCGATGCTCCTCGGCATCGCGGCGGCGGCGCTGTGCGGCGCCTTCCAAGGTCTTCTCCGTTTCGAGGGGATCGTCGGGTTCCCGTCGATCGAGGAGAGCGCGATCCTGAAGCTCGACATCGTCGGCGTCTTCCGAGAGCCGGGGTTTCTCACCGTTCTCTTCGTCCTCCTTTTCCTCGACTTCTTCGACACGGTCGGAACCCTTCTCGGCGTCGGGGAATCGGGAGGTCTTCTCGTCGGGGGCGAGATCCCGCGCTCGAAGCAGGCGTTCCTTTCAGATGCGATCGGAACGTCCACCGGCGCTCTCCTCGGAACGTCGACGATCACGAGCTACATCGAGAGCGCCGCCGGGATCGCCGAGGGGGCGCGCACGGGGCTCGCGAACCTCTTCACCGCGGGGCTCCTTCTTCTGTCGATCGCCTTCTACCCTCTGGTCCGCGCGATCGGCGGGGGGATCGTGACCGAAGGGGGCGCCGTGCTCTACCCGTTCATCGCCCCGCCTCTCATTGTCATCGGCGCGTTCATGCTCCGCACGGTCCGATCCCTCGATTGGAACGATCCGACCGAGTATCTCCCCGCGTTCCTCCCGATGGTGGTCATCCCCTTCTCGTTCTCGATCAGCGAGGGGATCGCCTTCGGGTTCATCGCCTCGGCGCTTCTCAAGACCGCGAGCGGCCGCGCGAGGGAGATCCACCCGCTCCTCGCTCTTCTCGCGCTCCTCTTTCTCGCGCGGTACTTGTTTCTCGGATAGTTCCACGATCGACCGAGCGTCCCCTACTCGGTCCCTCCTCGCCTCTCCGCGAGCGCGAGCCGCGCGGAGAAGGCCCACGCCGCGAGAGCCGTGACGAGGAGAACGATAAGACGAAGAAGAAGGAGGAAGCTTCCGAACGGGCCGTCCGCGCCGGCCGAGCGGAGGAAGATCACGAACGCCGCGTCGGAAACGCCGAGGCCTCCCGGCGTCGGCGAGAAGAAGCCGATCACGTTGAAGATTGCGACCGAGCCGACGAGGAGTCCCGCCGAGAGCGCAATCCCCACGCTCCGGAACGTGAGCCACCAGAAGAGAAGGTCCGCCCCGACGGCGAGGAGCGTGAGAAGAAACGCCGCGGCGGCCGCGCGCGGGCGGACGAGCGACCGGAACGAGGCTCGAAGCTCGGCGATCCCCTCCGCGATCCGCGTCTCCGGCCGGAGGAGGCGCGCGAAGAGACCGCCCCGCTGTCCTTCTCGGCGCCTCTCCAGCCATCCCGCGGCCCGCGTCATCCACGAGCTCCGAATGCAGAGGAGAAGAGCGGCGACGACGAGAAGAAGAAGAGCCAGCGAGACGGGGAGGAAGCCCGAGGGTGCTCTTGCCCGAAGCAGAAAGACGAACGCCCCGAGCGCGAGAAGAAGGGTCGCGAGCGACTCGATCAGCCGGTCGTACGCGGTGAACGAGAGAAGAGGGGCCCGCGCGGCCGGAGCCGCCATCGCCGGAAGGAACTCCCCGACGCGGCCCGGCGTGACCGTCCCCAGAAGCTTGATGTGAAAATAGAAACGGCCGAGCGATGCGCGATCGGCGCGGAGGCCCGCGGCGCGATGAAAGAGCTCCCACTTGGCGAGCCTCACCGCCTGCGAGAGAAGAAACGCGAGAACGGCGAGAAGGAGAGAAAGGCGGTCGGCCGCGAAGAGCGCCTCGAAGCTCCGTCGGAAACCGAGGCGGTGGAGGACCGCCGCGAAGAGGACGACGCCGAGGATTCCGAGGATCCGGCGCCCTGTCAAACGCCTTCCTCCTTGCGCGCGATCACGTAGAGGAGCATCCCGAAACGCGCGCCGAGGAGCCGCTCGGGCGAAAGACGAAACGGAAGGACGTTCAAGCCGCCCGTCTCCACGATCGCGAGGCCGCGGTGAAGATCGAGAAGTCGTTTCGGCCGCAAGGGCACCTCGCGGATCCCCGGCATGAGAAGCGGGCGGACGAGCGTCCATCCGGAGAGGGCGTTCGGAACGAACGTCGCCGCGTATCCGCCCGGCGCGAGGATCGCTCGGAAATGAGAGAGAATCCTC
>VGIW01000136.1 GCA_016867715.1 Candidatus Eisenbacteria bacterium
TGTCGTTCCCCTGCGGAGCGCTCACCAAGATGTGGTAGCGGCCGGTCCCCGGAAGCGACGCATACAGATCGACCTGACCCCAACTCCCCAAGCTTCCCCCCACCGACGCAAGACGAGCTCCCGTCGAGTCGAACAGCTCCACACGCTTCTGAAAATCGTTCCCGCCCCCACCCGCACGAATGATCACCGAGTCCCCCGCAGCCCCGGTAAACCGATACGCGTCAACATCGCCCACGGGATCAATCTGCCCATGGACTACCGTGTCATAGACGATGTCGGTCGTGTCCGGGACGGTCGGACTCGCGTGGAGAGCGGCCGGAGCTGCAAGCGTGAGCGCGGAGAGGACGATCCGGGAGAGAGAACGCCGGAGAGCATTCATCGTGACTGCCCCCTTCCTTGGTGGAGAGAAGTTCCGGCGGTGGATTCAGCCGAACCCTTCTCCTGAGCCGTAGCCCGACCCGGTGTTGTAAGCGTGGTCCATTCGCATGAGGAAGGGCATCGCCGATCAGGCAGCGTCATTATACCATGCATGGATCTTGTGTCAATCCTGTTCGCCGTCGATGACGGACGCTGCTTTGGATCCCACTGGGCCGGCAACCGTTACGAATGGAATCGCCACCAGATCCCCACCAGGGGAAAGAAGAAACCATCACCGGCGGAGTAGTAGTTCAGGCCAAGCTTAAGACGGAACTTGTCCCAACCGAAGAGAACGCCGCCCGCCACGCGAACGCCGGAGAACGTCGCGTCGTATCCTACATCCGCAAGGAGACGCGTCAGGTCGCTCAGGGCCTGCTCGATTCCAACAGTAAGGCCTGTGCCGCTCGCCCATGCGGCCACTTCGACATCGTCGGTCTCGTAATCGGATCGAAAATAGGCGAACTGACCGGCGAGATGCCCCATTGTCCGCTCGCCAATCGATAGGCTCGCAGAGGCGTATGGGACCAGAGTCGTGAAGCTAGCCTCGTCCGTGCCCCATAGTCCGTTGCCATCCACCCTTAGGAGGTTCAAGGAGAAATGGGAGGCGCCGAGTCCGATCGCGACCGCGCGATCTTCGTCTTTCAAGAGGGAGAACTTCGCGTCTGCGTTTTTTACTTGGAATATCCACAAGAGAAGATTCGTGCCGAACTGAAGTTGTTCGGTCGCTCCGTAGTTGATCGAACCGATCCCCACCGTGAACTCCCCCTCGTGAAGCGTGTAGCCGGTGGGAAGGAAGGCGTTTGTCGTGATCGGGCGGCCCTCGAATCCCGCATCGACCGTCGACATGCACCCGGCAAGTACAAAGGTCACGAGTCGTAACGTCCTGATTCCGTTTCCCATTTTCCTTTTCCTCCTCCGTGTCCGGCCTCAACGGGCCGTGGCCCGTCTCACAGGGGCTGATGCTCTCGGATCTCTCTTCGACCTAGTAGTCGCCGGATGCATTGTGGTGTGACGGGAAGAAGCGAAACTTGCGAGAGACCCGGCTCAGAAACCCCCCGGAATCCGCAACCCCGGAGCGAGCACCCGGCCTTCCCTCGAGCGTGTGTTCCTGATATCATCGATCGCAACGGGAGGACCGAGGCCCCGGAACCGAAGGTTGACCTTCGCCCGGACCGGTGGGACGAACGACCGACAGGTCCGCGCGGGGCGAACATCATGCACGGTGCCCGGCGACTTTCGGGTGGGCGGAGGAGGAGACTTGTATCCTGTCCGATCTACTCCGATTAGACGGATCTCCTCGCCAAGACGGTCGGCGGGGAAGAACCTGGCGCGTATGATTGTTCTTCTCTTTGCCAGCCTCTTGTCGACGAACATCGCCCTTGGACAGCCCTGGTACGTTAACGACTCCCTTCTCAGCGAGATCAAGAATCTTCGGGCACGCGGTCGCTATTCCGAAGCGGCAGAGACCGCTCGTGCTCGCCTCGCGGGATTCGAGGCAGACTCCTCGCGAGAAGAGTGGATGATCGCAGACGCCCGAAGGCTCGCGGCAACCCTCGAATATGCGATGACGCTTCCGGAGAAGGCACAAGCGAATCTCGCGGAGGTGGATGCCCTCGCGTCCACCATCGAAGAGCACGGGATCCGTATGGACTGCGAATCCGGAGAAGAGGCCGCTCTCCGTCAGATGGAGATCAGAAGGAAAATCCTGGGCGAGGACCATCTGGAGACCGTTGAGTGTCTGGCCGCTCTGATTGTTTTCCATTCTTGCAGGGGGGATTTCTCCGGCGCTCGAGAGCTCGCAGAGAAGGCGCTGGAAACGAGCCGGAACGAAGTCGGGGATGAGCACCCGATGGTTGCCGGGCTCCTCTCCGATCTGTCCATGCTTGAGTTGGCGGAAGGCGATTACGAGAAGGCGGTGTCCCTATCCCGAGAGGCGCTGGGCCTTTATACGGACCTTGTGGGCGAAGGCGACCCCGGTTACCTCACCATATTGAACAACTACGGTACGGCGCTGGCGTATCAGGGGGACTTCGCGACCGCCGAGCCGGTCCTGCGAAAGGCGCTCGCGAAACGAAGAGAGCTCTTGGGCGAGGAATCTTACGACGTTGCGGTGGCTGCGATCAACCTCGGAGCTCTGCTGGACATGCGTGGCGATGACTACGAGGGAGAAGAACTCTACCGCGAGGCCCTGGAGATCTTAGAGAGAATCCAGGGCGAGAACGGTCTCGATTTCGCATCTTGCCTTGGGAATCTCGGCGTTCTACTCGTGGAACAAGGTGATTACGAACAGGCCGGCCCGGTCCTGGAGCGGGTTCTCCGAATTCAAAGAGAGAGCTTCGGGGAGAACCACCCTGACGTTGCCCTCGCCCTAATGAATGTAGGGGCGGTGCACCGGATGACCGGCAATCTCGAGAGAGCGGAAAGGTGCTTCCGGGAAGCACATGACATGAGAGAGAGGCTTTCGGGATCGTTTCATCCAGAAACCGTCAAGGTCCTCTTCAATCTGGCTTGTTGTCTTATGGACAAGGGAGAGTACACGCAAGCGGATTCCCTTTGCCGAATCGCCCTGGAGCGGAGAGAGGCGTGCCTGGGAAGAGAGCATCCGGAGATGGTCTTGACCGGGTCGACCCTCGGCCGCCTCAGGAGAATCCAGGGAGACATCCTGGCGGCCGAGGATTTCTTAGCTCATGCTTGCGAGGCATTCGAAGCCGGACGGTTGCGCGCGGGTCGCGGAATCGAGCGAGCAACCTTTGCCGTGTCTCCCTATGAGGAACTCGCTGCGGTGCTGGTCGGATTGGGGAAGACGGACGAGGCCTGGGAGGCAGTGGAGAGAAGCAGGGGACGCGTTCTCGCCGACCTTCTTATGGTCGTCGACCAGAGACCCCTCGCCGCGGAGGAGAAGGCGATCGAGGACTCTCTCTTGAACGATCTGGGGGCGCTCCAGGACATGCTGGCTGCGTGCTACGATCGGGCCGCCCGGGATTCCTCGGACTCGTGGGATCGAGAGGCTCGAGCGATTCGGACCAGGCTGCTCCGAGCCGAAGCCTCCCTGGCCGAGCATCGACAGGCACTCTCCCTCAAGTACCCGGCCTTGGAAGGCGGATCGTTCGACCGATCGCGCGTGCAGGCGTCGTTGAGACCGGGAACGGCAATCGTGGGCTGGCTCGAGGATCCGTGGCCGGGGCCCGACTCCCTCGGCGCGGCGTGGGCCTATGTCGTCCGCGACCAAGGCGATGTGAAGTGGTTCCCGATGGAGAACATCGGGAAGACCGACCGACGAGAGCGGATCCGTAACTACCGAGACCGCATAAGAAGTACGCGAGGCCCGTTCGCAAGAGGACCCGACCTTGTCGAGGAAAGCACGAGACTCTATCGAGAACGCTTCACGCCAATCGAACCCGCTCTGTCGGGCGTGGACCGCCTCGTCATCGTTCCATCCCGAGAGATGATCGGCGTTCCCGTCGAGACCCTCGTCGATACCGAAGGCCGTTATTTGTGCGATCGGTTCGAGATCCTGTACGCTCCCTCGGCAACCGTCTTCGCGTGGATCGCGGAGCACGCCAAGGCCGATCGAGACAGGAGAAGACAGAAGCTCCGAGCGCTCTTCGTCGGGGACGCGCCGTATCGGGAGGAGCATCTTGCCTGGGTCTCGCCAAGCTCGCGGGATCCGATGCGGTCTCCCGCGCCCGAGCACGAGGCGGGATCCGACTCGACATGGCAATCCGACCGTGAGCTCGCGGAAGGAGTGCGTGGAGGGAGAGCGGAGGCCCTGATGGCGCTTCCACGACTTCTTGGATCGCGCCGAGAAGTGGAATCGTCGGGCTGTCTGTTCGGAGATCGAGTCGATGTCCTATTGGGCATCGACGCCTCGGAGCAGTCTCTTCTCGATTGGTCCGGCCGCTTGGATCGGTACAGCGTGATTCACCTTTCCGCGCACGTCGTCATGGACAACCGCCGTCCCGAGAACAGCGCTCTTATCCTCTCGCAGGTAGGACTTCCCGACCCGTTCGATCGAGCGCGAAAGGGAGAGCGGATCCTCGACGGGAGATGGACCGCGAGGGAGGTCCTTCGCGAGTGGCGGCTTGCGGCGGATCTCGTGGTGCTGAGCGCGTGCGAAACAGCCCTTGGGCAGGAAGTGCCGGGAGAAGGTTATGTCGGCTTCTCTCAGGCTTTTCTTCTAGCCGGCGCGCGCAACCTGGTCGTTAGCCTCTGGGAGGTGGACGACGCGTCGACGTCGCTCCTCATGGAATCGTTCTATCGGCATCTTCTCGACACGGAAACGAGCGGCGACGCACGCGCTGTTCCGGAGCCCGCCATCACGGGAAGCGCGGTTGCTTCCGCACTCCGCCGAGCCAAGCAAGTAGTCCGTGATTTCGGCACGCACGATTCGAAGCGTCTCTACGCGGATCCTTGGTACTGGGCCGGCTTCATTCAAGTGGGGTCGTACGAATAGCCCGCCTCGCGGGCCAGAGCTCCCGTATCCCGCGGCTTATCGTCACAGATATCCTCCTGCGGCGACTTATCTTTCGGGGTCCGCGAGGACCCGCGGAGTTTCGCAATGACGGCAAGCCTATGCGGCTATCATTCCATCTTGAAGAGACTTCGCGGAGTCGTCTATCCTGATCTTCGTGAAGACGGCCGATTGTCCCTCGACAATCTCGAACGAAACTTCGGCCGGGGTCGCCGACAGGAGCCGTTCGCTCGGGCCGAACCTGTGCGGTGCCCCATCGGCCTCGCTGAAGTGATGTCTGACGGGAAGATCCTACACGAGCAGGAAATCGACTGGGGAAAAGCTCGAGAGACGATCCGGCGCGGGATCCGTTATCGACTCGGCGTGGCCGAGTCGCCGGATCTCGAAGACCTTACTCAAGAATCCGTCATCCGTCTTCTGCGAGCCGTGCGGAGAGAGGGGGCAACAAACACCAGTGCCCTTATTGCGGTGATTGTTGGGCGGGTCGTCGCCCAGTACCTGAGATCCCAAACCCGAAGACGCCTGCGCTTCAAGCCTCTCGAGTCGGAAACGGTAGATGCTCTGGACGCGGATTTCCGCTACGCTCCGGACCACTTCGGGGATCCTCTCGAAAGGCTCGAACTCATCGTGATCGAGGTCTTCCACCGGTATCGTTCATCCTGTATCGAGCTGGCTCGATTCTACTTCCTCTCCCGCGACTGGAAGAGCGTCGCGGAAGAATTGGGCGTTCCTCACGACGCGGTTCGCGCTCGCTGGAAGCGTTGCGTGGAGCTTCTCCGGAAAGTGATTCGTGCAGACTCAAGCGAGGGACTCCTTTCGCGCTGGGCGGAGGGTTACTAATCAGAGCATAATATGGTTGACAGATGGGGACCTGGGTTGTATACTTGTAGACATGAAGAGGCCGGATGCGCGATCCCTGCCTGCGAATGCCCAAGAGGA
>VGIW01000137.1 GCA_016867715.1 Candidatus Eisenbacteria bacterium
GGGGAGAGGAGTGGGGGAGGGGCGCGGCGGGGGGGGGGGGGAAGACCCAATGGCGGCCACGATCGTTCGTCTCACGGCGAGCCTCCAAGGGGTGAGGGCCGCCCAAAACAGAATGAGGGGGATGGTGAGAACAAAATAGTCCGCGCGTCGCCAGAAGCCATCGCGCCAGATGCGATCCGCCTGGAGGGCGGCGAGAACGAGGGCGGGGAGGATTATTGGGGGGGTGTATTGAACGAGCTTGCTCTGCGCGATCGAGAACGCGGCAAGCGCAACTGCAAACCACGAGAAGAAGAGGAGCGAAGTGACAGCTTGGTGCTCGTCCGAAGAGGATTGGAGCTCTTTGCGGCGTCCTTGTTCATCCTCCGGTGGCCTCTCTTCTTGAATCGCCCGGCCGATCTGGAGCCAACGCGCGAGTTGAAAGAGGGAGAGAAGGAACAACGCGAAACCGAAGGGAATGCGGATTGGAAGCTGGTTGATGTAGTAAAGAGGCCCGAGCGCCTTCTGTTGCAGGTCGACGCCCACAGTGACCCGCTCCCATACGTTCCAAAGAAAGTAGTCATGGATGAACGGCGTCCCCTGTCGGACCACCATATAGAGATGCCATGGAGCGGCTAGGAGCAGACCGAGCGCCGAGGCAATCGCGAGGTTCGTAAACGCAATGCCGGATCGCGGAAGAGCTCTTCTCGTAGAGGCTGTCCAGGGGATGCGCTGCAAGAGCAGCAGAGAGAAGAGAAACCCACCCAGTGGGAAGAGGAGTGCGACGACCCCCTTTGTCATGACCGAGAGCCCGAACGCGAAGCCCGAGAGGACTATCCAGCGCTTCCGCTTGTCAGAGAGACTCCGCTGATAGGCTGCGAAGGCAAGAAAGAGAAGTAGAAGATAGGTAGACTCGGTCATCGCGAACCGTGAGAAATGGGTGAGAACGTAGTTGAGGCCCACAAACAAGGCCATCCAGAGTCCGGTTGATCGGTATCCATGGCGAGTGCCCATCCAGTGGGCTGCAACGACAAGAAGAACTCCGGAAAGAGCCGGGACGAGTCGGGCGGATGCCTCGCTGACGCCGAAAGCACGAAAGCTCGCGGCCATTGCCCAGAGGAAGAGAGGGGGGTAGCGGCGCGACTGGTAATCCCAAACCGGGTAATCAGTCTGATCAAACCAGACACCGTGCTCGGCGATTGCTCGACCCCAGCATCCGTAAATCGCCTCATCCCAACTGTAAAGCTCGGCGTAGTCCAGGAGAATCAGGCGGAAGCCCGCGAGGGCGATCAGGAGTGCCAGGATGGCAAGGCGCGCCATGAAGATGCCCCCAGGCAAGAGCCCGCCAGGCTGTTGGGCAACACATCTGTAGTTTACCATATCGGAAAGAGGAATAGGCCTGTAAAAAGTTGGCGAAGAAAGTGTCCGATCCGGGCCGCAGCTTCTTGACGGGCCGGTGGTGAGAAGCGATCACTCCAGCCCCTCCGGGCGGAAGTTGATGCTTCTGGCCTCAAGCGTTTGTTCGCCGAAGCCGGCGAGGCTCGCGATGAAGCCGAAAAGCCTCTCGGGGAGGCGAAGGATCCCCTCGTCCGGTCCGTCCGGGTTCGTCTCTCCGGGAATCTTCCCCTCGAGCCAGTCCTCGATCGCGCGGACCTGCTCGAGCGCGAGCGGCCGGACGGCGGCGCGGACCGCGAGGTAGTGCGGCTCCTTCCCGTTAAGCCGGCGCGAGGGGGCGACGCGAATCCCCACCGGCCGCAAGACCGCGGCTGCGGTCTCCGCGAGCGTCGCATGCGAATGCTCGTTTCCAGTCGGTCCGAGCACGCGGAAGACCCCGGCCCACGCGTCGTGCTCGATCCGATAGACGAGGAATTGCGTCGCCTCGAGCCGGTCGAACCAGCGCGAGCGGTCGCGCCAGATCTCGATCTCGTAGACGACTGTGGCCGGGACGCCGCGCTCCAGCGTCTCGGCCACGCCCGGCGGAAACCCGCCTGGAATCTCGAGGTCGATCTCGATCCACCCTTCGGCGGACCGGATGTTGTTGAACCAGACCGTCCCCTTCGCGCCGCCGGCCGGCGCGGCGAAGAGGGCGAGGAGAAGCGCGGCGGCGAAAGGGGCGGATGACAACAGCGCTTTCTCCCGCGTGGATTCGTCAGAACATTCGGTTTAAGCGTAAAGAGACGACGATGTCCTCGTCGGCCCCCCGGTCGATGCGCCGGGCAAAGTCGACCCGAACGTCCCCCCGCTCGTTCTGCAGCCCGATCCCCATGTCCGATTCCAGATCGAACGTCTCGCGCTCTCCCGAACGCCACGCGTCCCCGAGGTCCGCGAAGAAGACGGTCTGGAGACTGCTCCACACCGAGGCGCGGTACTCGATGTTCGCGAGGAAGAGGCGCTCGCCGACGAGCTCCTTGAAGCGATGCGCGCGGAGCGTGCCGATCCCGCCGATGCGGAAGAGCTCCTGAGGAGGCGGGTTCCCGCGGATCGCTCCCCCGAGCAGGCGGAAGTCGAAGTGAAGCCGCGGGGCGAGCTTCTGGAAGCGGCGGATCTCGGCGATGCCGCGCCAGTAGTCGTGGTTTCCGCCGAGCTCCCACCCCGCGTAGTCCCCCTGGAGATCGACGAGCCAACCGAGGGAGGGCCCCTTCGCGTAGTTCCGGCTGTCGTACGCGTAGCGCCCCTCGATCCGTCGGTTCGTCCCCGCGATCCCGTCCGGCTCCGCAAAGAGGTTCTCGCGGAACGTCTTGCCGCGCCCGAAGAGGGACCAATCGGTGTTCTTCGCGATCGGTTCGTCCTCCGTCGCCGCGTACCCGCCCGAGAGCGAGTGGTTTCCGGCGTCGAGAACGAGGCGCGCGCTCCATCCCTTCGTCCATACAAAGTCGAAGAAATCTTCTTTGATGAGCAAAGCGGCAGCGAAGTTCTCGCTTTCCGTCACGGTCCACGCAGTCGGGACGCGAATCCGATCGAAACCGGACGCCTCGAGCCGGAGGCCCGGAAGCAGGCGGAGGGGGACCGCGCCCTTCGCCTCCCACGACCAGCGCTCCGCCGCGAAGGAGTACGCCTGCGACCAGCCGAGGCGCGCGGGGTGGCGGAGGCCGTGCTCGAAGTCGATCGCGTACGAAAGGCGGAACCCATCGACGCGATTGTAGGCAGCTCCGAACCCCGGCTTCACCGCGCGCTCCTCCGCCTCCTCGATCGACCAGGAAACGCCGCGATCCCCGACCTCGATCGCGTACAGCCGGGCCGTCGGTCCGGTCCGCTCCTCTCTCGACGGGGGCTCCTCGAACCAGCGCTCCTCTCCCTCCAGCCGATAGCGGATGCGGAAGCGGTGGGTTCCTCTCTTCATGCGGTGGTGATACGACCAACCGCCCTCCTCCGGGCGCATCGGGTCGGGGTCCCATCCGGTGAAGGTCCCCTCGATCGTTGCCTCGCGGGCGTCCACTTGCCGGAGGCGGACGAACACGCCGTCCTCGTGCCGCTCGATCTCCACCGGCCAAAACCGCGGCCTCTCACGCTCCTCTTCCAGAACGTCGTCACACGATGCGCCCTCTGTCTTCGTCGCGAGAACCTGCTCTCCGTCCTCCGCGACGAGAACGAGCGCGTCGCCCCGGACGAACCACTCGCGGTCCTTCAGAGCGGCCGCCTTCTCGCCGTCGAGGAGGAAAGCCATCCCGTCCGCGCAGATCAGGATCGACTCCGGAGTGATCCGGATCGCGTCGATCCGACGGGGCGCGTCGGAGGCGGCGAGAGAGGGCACGAAGAGCACGGGGACGAGACACCGAACGAGTCGAAGGTTCATGTCCACATCCTTTCGCGGGGACCCATCGCTGCCTCTCGCAAGGTCCGTGCCGCCTTCGCTCAATAGGCGCCGCGCACGTAAGGCCGTTCGGCGCGCCGGATCGTTCCCTGCTTCTCGCGCGCGTGACGATCGGACACTCTCGGAGCGTCCGGAAGTCACTCTTCCCGAGGTCGGATTCCGTAACGGCGCATCTTCCGGTGGAGGTTCGCCCGGTCGGTCGCGAGCGCGCGCGCGGTCTCCGCCACGTTGCCGCGGCTTTGCAGGAGCGCCTCCCGGATGACGCGGATCTCGTAGCGCTCGACCCGCTCGCGGAGCGAGGCCGCCCCGTCCGCGCCGTTCTCCTCCCCGAGCACTCCGATCGCGCGGTCGACGTCGCTTCTCCCGATCTCCCCCTCGGGGCACATGATGACGAGCCTCTCGACGAGGTTCCGAAGCTCGCGTACGTTCCCCGGCCACGTGTGATCGACGAGCCGGTCGAGCGCTCCCCGGGAGAAGCGCTTCGGCTTTCGTCCGTTCTCCTCCGCGAGGCGCGCGAGAAAGTGCTCCACGAGGATCGGGATGTCGGAGGCCCGCTCGCGAAGAGGCGGCACGCGGATCGGGATCACCGCGAGCCGAAAGTAGAGATCCTCGCGAAAGCTCCCCTTCTCGATCTCCTTTCGGAGGTTCTTGTTCGTCGCCGAGAGGATCCGAACATCGAACGGGATCGGGGTGCGCCCGCCGACGCGCTCGAGCTCGCGCGCCTCGAGCACGCGGAGGAGCTTCGCTTGGGTTTCGAGGCTCATGTCCCCGACCTCGTCGAGAAGAAGCGTCCCGCCTTCGGCCGCCTCGATCTTGCCGATCCGCTGCTCGGTCGCGCCGGTGAAGGCGCCCTTCTCGTGGCCGAAGAGCTCGCTCTCGATGAGGTCCTTCGGAATCGCCGCGCAGTTCACGCGCACGAACGGCTTCTCCTTCCGCTCGCTCGCTTCGTGGATCGCGCGCGCGACGAGCTCCTTCCCCGTTCCGTTCTCGCCGTGGACGAGAACGCGGCCGTTCGAGGGGGCGGCTTTCGCGATCTCGTCCCGAAGCTCGGCCATGAGAGGATGCTCGCCGAGGATCGCGCCCGGCGCGCGCAAGGAAGCGCGAAGCGATCGGTTCTCGGCGCGGAGCCGGGCGACCTCGAGCGCGTTCCGGACCGCGAGAAGCAGACGCTCCGGGTCGACCGGCTTCTCCTGGAGATCGAAGGCGCCGAGCTTCGTCGCCCGGACCGCCATCTCGATCGAGGCGTGACCGGAGAGGACGACGACCGGAAAGGCGGCTCCCTTCTCGCGGAGTTTCTCGAGGAAGGCGATCCCGTCCATGCCGGGGAGAAAAACGTCGAGAAGAAGAAGATCCGGCGGGCTCTTTCCGATCGCCTCGAGCGCCTCTTCCGCCGAGGCCGTACACTTCACGTCGAAACCTTCGTCCTCGAGAAGCCCGGTGAGCGTGCGGCGGATGTTCGGCTCGTCGTCGACGACGAGGATCGATCGGACGGTCATGCGGACCTTCTCCTTCGCTCGGCCGTGCGCGATTGTACGCGCGCGGAGGGCGCGGCGCAACCGGGCCCGCTCCACGCCGGGACGCGCACGCGGAAGGTCGTCCCCTTCGGGGCGTTCGGCTCCACGGCGATCGTTCCCCCGTGCTCGAAGAGAATCCGCTCGACGAGGGGGAGGCCGAGGCCGGATCCGCCCGCTTTCGTCGTGAAGGTCGGGGCGAAGATGCGATCCCGGATCGACGGATCGATCCCGGGCCCGTCGTCCGAGACGAGGATCTCGACGTGGCCGTCGCTCGGCGAGGCGGCGAGACGGAGCTCCCCGTTCCCCTCCATCGCCTCGATCGCGTTCTTCACGAGGTTCGAGAGGGCGCGCCAGAGAAGCTCCCGGTCGCCGCGCGCGGGGGGCGTCTCCGGATCGACCGCGAGGGACGTCCGCACGCCGCTCCCCTCTCGATAAAGACCGGAGACTTTCTCGAGGAGATCGCGAACATCGACCGCCTCCATCCGCGGGGAGGGGAGGCGGGAGAACTGG
>VGIW01000138.1 GCA_016867715.1 Candidatus Eisenbacteria bacterium
GTCCCCGCGGTCGGGGTCGAGGGATAGGAACTGGTCGAAAACCGGACCACGGTTCCGGTGAAGTCCGGATCGGACGGGTTCGCCCAGGAAAGGGTGGCCTGGCCGTTTCCCGACACCGCCGTGAAAGAGGAAACGACACTCGGCGCCGTGGCGTCGGTTGGCGTGGCCTGTGCGTTCGCCGCCGTGGAGTAGTTCGGCACTTCATCGTAGGCGAACGCCGAGTAGAAGTAGACCGCTCCGTTCGTAAGGCCCTGGTGGGCGAAGGATCCCGCCGAAGACGGAGCTCCCGCAAAACGGCCTTCGTTCCCGTTCGGAACGGGCGAGCCCGCGCTCGGGGTGGACGGGTAGTTCGTCTGCGAGTACCGGATGAGGGTTCCCGCGAAATCCGCGTCGGAGGGGTTCGTCCAGGAGAGCTGGACGGTTGTGTCGCCGGCGACCGCTGTGAACGAGAGAACGGGGCTCGGAGCCGTGACGTCCTGAGGGGTTCCGAACGTTGTCGCCTTCACGGAGTAGTTCGGGACCTCGTCATAAGCGAACGCGGAGAAGTAGTGAGTCACGCCGTTCGGAAGGCCCCAGCCCGAGATTGTGTCTCGGTCACCAGGTGTGCCGGGAACGAGACCGTTGTTCCCATTCGGAAGCGGGAGCCCATCGAGGACGGTGTTCGGATAGGTGGCAGCTGAGTAGGCGATGTACACACCCTGGAAGTCCTCCGTCGAAGGATTGCGCCAGGTCAGCACCATGGTCGAGTCTCCGGCCTGCGCTGCGAATTGGGTCACCGGCGCCGGGGAGAGCGTATCAGCCGGGGTGGCGAAGGCACCGAGCGGAGGAGAGAACGTGATGCCGTTCGTTGCGTAGATAGAGTAGTAGCAGGTCAGCCCATTCGTCCGGCCAGCATGGGTCCACGAACCACTACTCCCCGGGGTCCCCGAGAAGAAGCCATCGTTGCCGTTCTCCACCGGTCCACCGACAAGCGTCTCGTGCGGATAGCCGGAATAGCCATAAAGAACACGCACGCTCTTGAAGTCCGCATCGGGAGGATTCGTCCAGGTCAGGCGGATCTCGCCATCTCCCTTTGCGGCGTGAAAGGCGCCCGGAGAAGCGACGAGAATATCGGGGAGATTCAGACGGCCGTAACCGTAGATGTTGTCCTGGCCCGGAGCCCCCATGTCAACTGCCGATGAAGTGAGAGCCGTCCACAGCTGGTCTACCGAGTATTCGGGATGCACCGACTTGATGAGCGCGGCGGCACCGGCAACGTGAGGAGCTGAAAAGGAGGTTCCGATTATCTCCGCAGAACCTCCGTTGAACAGAGTGACCCCATCTGGGCCGACAACCTCTGGCTTCATTCGACCGTCGTTTGTCGGACCCTCCGAACTGTATGACCTGGAGGGTCCCGACACCCAGGAGCTGGCAGCTACCGCACCCACGGCCATCGCACCCTCGGCATCACCGGGAGTGGTAATGCTGCTACCGAATACTTGATGTTCGTGGACTGAATCACATGTGACGTACAGTTCATACTTGTGGCCACCCGACGCGCTGTAGTTACCCAGAGCAATGTAGTAGTACCCGGTGTATGGTGCGGCATACGTCAGTACTTCATACGGTGGCTGAAACCCCGTCTGGCGTGTCATCTCCCCTGTCAGGTAGTTTAAGCTCGCATCATAGAGCAGCACGTCGTAGTCCTGATCCGTGACTTCCCAGTCGTCCCATGTGAAGTCGATTCTAATTGAGTTGCCGGCGGTACTGTAGATCCTCAACAGTTCATCTCCAGGGGCAAACTCGTGGAATCCATTGTGATTCGCGTCGACGAAACTCCCCTCATTATGGTCATCTCTGGAGTTACCGGCGGACTTCACGAAGAGGATACCATTGGCCTTGGCCTGATTCACTTTCTCGCACATCAACCCTTGCCCATCGAAAAAGTTGACATTCTTGAACCCCAAGGACATGTTGATGACGTCAATGTCTTCGGCTATGCACGAGTCGATCGCGTTTTCGACATCAGGCTCCCCTGCCACCTTGATCAGGAACAGGTCGGCCCCTGGGGCCATATCGTGAATGATCTCGGCTATCCCGGTTCCATGTTGCGAGGACCCTGATTCCATGCCGGCTCCGGTGAGATTCAGGGTGTGAACCGGCGGAAGCTCTCCGGCGGCGATTGTGTTGCTAAGATTGCCGAAGGCTTGGTCGATTACCGCGACCTTGACTCCCTGGCCCCAATACAGGTTCTGGTGGTACAAGCTCGCCCCTGTGAGGCCGACACCCTCGCTGGTGTAGTACTCTGCTTCTGGTCGCCTCATGAGATGAACGAAGCGAACGCCCGGAACTGACTCGGCCACTTCCTCAAGGCGAGCCAGAGGAACCAGCGCCACAATCCAGTGCTCCGACTTCCTGCTGAGCTTTCCCCCAAGGTATTCGAGCATGGAAAGGTCTATGGAGGACGCCTTCTCACCGACGGGAGGATCAAGAACAACTTCAATCAGACCACCGGCTGTCAGTTCGACGTTCCGCCTGGCGGCAATGGCAAGAACATCTTGCATTGGTGACTCTGTTGCAGCACGGCAGAGTTTCGCAAGAACCCCTTCGAGCTTGGGGTTACCCTTCTCCACAATCTCCGCGTATTCGCCAAGCACTCCTGCCGCGTCTACCAAGGCGCTGGACTGCGGAGTAGGGGCTTCAGGATCTGTGGAAACCTCGCTCGCAGTCAATCCGGGGGCGAGAGGAGCGATCATGAAGAAGGCAAGGAGGACGATCGGGCGCACCGAGGGAGACGCGTGGCTTCTCATGCTGATACCTCCGGCCTGGGAAACCGTAAGAAATGCGAAGTACGCCTGTGGCGGGCGAAGGTTCTCGATCTCGTGTCTGGGCACATGAAGAACTCACCCCGAAGTCATGTGAAACCAAAGTGACATGGTTTGGAACTTCGAGTAGGCTCACGTCTAGATCTTCAACGGTAGGATTGTCAAGGGATTCCGTGAGACCGCAACGACGAGGAGGGGACAGATGGAAGGAGGCAGCAGCCGGAACGATTCGGGCGAGGGAAGGGCCGAAGTCGAGGAGCCGACCCGGCCCGCTGGCAAAGAGCGGCGAGGATGCGGGAGCACCTCCTTCCGCTCAAGGCTAATCGCCGAAGGGTCGGCTTCGGCGAAGGATTCGCCTCACGAAAGGATCTTCAGGATCTTCTGGAGGTCCTGCTCGATCGCGGCGAGGGCGCTGTTCGCGTTCGTCTCGATCGACGCCTCCTCTCTCGGGTCGTCGAGGATCCCCTTCTTGGAGAGCTTTCGCTTCGCGCCGGCGATCGTGAATCCCTCTTCGTAGAGAAGATGCCGGATGAGGAAGATGAGCTTGATGTCCTTCTCCTGATAGACGCGGTTCCCCGCCCGGTTCTTTCTCGGCGCCAGGGCGGGGAACTCCGACTCCCAGTAGCGGAGGACATGCGGCTTCACCTTCGTGAGATCCGCGATCTCGGTGATGGAGTAGTAAACCTTTCCTTCCGGTAGCTTCATCATGCCCGGTTCCTCTCGGTCGCGCTCTTGTCGAACATCCTCGGCCTATTCCGTTCTCGCGCGCCGCTCGCGCGCGTCGGGTCTCGGTCGCGGCGAAAGAGCCCCCTCTCCTCCCGCGCAGTCCCTTTCCGATCATCTTTCCGTTCGATCCGTCTCATCGGTCGTTTCCTTTTCGGAAGCAGAAGCGGTTCTCGGTCCCCGCGAGAAGACGCCGAACGTTTTCCCGATGCCTCCAGACCACGAGCGCCGTGACGAGGAGCGAGACGAGGAGCGCCCCGACCCGGATCGGCCCGTCCCGGAGCGCGTCGATCGCCGCGACCGAAGCGGGGAGCGCCGCCGCGCCGAGCACCGAGCCGAGCGAGACGTACCGCGTCGAGAAGACCGCCGCGAGAAAGACCGCGAGGGCGATGCCCGCCTCGAGCGGAAGGAGAACGAAGAAGACGCCCGCCGCCGTCGCGACCCCCTTCCCTCCGCGAAAGCGAAGAAACGGCGTCCACACATGCCCCGCGATGGCGGCGACTCCCGCGGCCGCCGCGCCGTTCGCCTCGCCGAGCGCTCGCCCGAGAAGAACGGCGAGAACCCCCTTCCCCGCATCGGCGAGAAGGACCGCGATCCCCGGCGCCGGCCCCGCCGCACGAAAGACGTTCGTGAAACCCGGGTTCCCGCTTCCGACCGTCCGGATGTCGATCCCGCGCGCGAGGCGCGGCACGAGATAGCCGAACGGAATCGACCCGAGGAGAAAGGCGGCGAGCAACGCGGCGGGCATCTACTTCTTCTCCCTCACGTTCACGATCACCGGGGTTCCCGTGAACGGGATCTTCTCGCGGATCGACCGGACGAGATAGCGGCGGTACTCGGGAGTGATCGCCCCCGATTCCTTGACGAAGAAAAGAAAGGTCGGCGGCGCGGTCCCGGTCTGAACGGCGTAGTAGATCTTGTTCGGCCTTCGTCCGACCGGGGGCGGGTTCCTCTCTGCCGCCCACTCGACGATCTTGTTCAGCTCCGAGGTCGGGATTGTCCGCTTGCGTTCTTCATCGATCATGAGGGCGAGATCGAGCGCCTTTCCGATCCCCTTTCGTGTCGCGGCGGAGACCGCGACAACGGGGGCGTAGGAGAGGAACGGCATCCGGCGGTGGACCTCGTCCCGGAGCTCCTCGACCGGCCGTTCGAGCGGGAGATCGGTCTTGTTGAGGAGGACGGCGATCCCGCGCCCGAGGCGGTCGGCGATCGAGGCGACGTGCGCGTCCTGCTTGCCGATCGGCTCCGTCGCATCGATGAGGAGAAAGACGACGTCGCTCCCCTCGATCGCGCGGAGCGCGCGGAGCATCGAGTAGTACTCGATGTCGTCCTGCACGCGGCTTCGGCGACGAAGACCGGCCGTGTCGACGAGCGTGATCGGCCTCCCCTTCCAGCGAAGCACGGAGTCGACCGTGTCGCGCGTCGTCCCCGGCTCCTCGCTGACGACCATCCGCTCTTCCTGAAGGTAGGCGTTCACGAGCGAGGATTTCCCCACGTTCGGCCGCCCGACGATGCCGATCCGGACCGTTCCTTCCTCGACCGGAGGCTCCCCCTTCTCGGGGAGGCGGCGCACGATCTCGTCGAGAAGGTCGCCGACCCCGGTTCCGTGCGCGGCGGAGACCGCCACAGGCTCTCCGAGACCGAGCGCGAGGAACTCGTGCACGGCGGACGGATCGCGCATCGCGTCCTCTTTGTTCACGACGACGAGAAAGCCGTTGCCGCGGCGGCGAAAGCCGCGCGCGAGCTCGAGATCGATCGTGAGAGGTCCGGTCTTCCCGTCGACGAGGAAGAGGACGAGGTCCGCCTCTTCGGCCGCCGCGCGCACCTGCCGCGCGACGAGCCGGTCGAGATCGCTCGCCTCCCGATCGGGAAGAAGACCTCCCGTGTCGACGAGGAAGAAGCGCTTCGCCCCCCACTCGACCTCGCCGTAGTTTCGATCGCGCGTGGTCTTCTCGCGCTCGGAGACAACCGCGCGCCTTCCGCCCACGAGCCGATTGAAAAGGGTCGATTTTCCGGTGTTCGGGCGCCCGACCAGCGCAACCATCGGCAGGCCCATGATTCAGGAGGCTCCTTCGCTCGTCGATCGCCGCTCCCCTCGCGGAACCGGGCGGCGGAAAGAGCGAGCGCGCCCTCGGTTCGCATTCGCAAGTCGCGGCGGGGTGCGAAGATACAGCCCCGCATTCGAGCCGAGGCAGAGGAAACTTCGACCAAAGTATCACCAGGGACTTCTAGCTGTCAAGAAGAACGGAAGTTAGCATGGCGCGCACGGAGGCGACCTTGAC
>VGIW01000139.1 GCA_016867715.1 Candidatus Eisenbacteria bacterium
GTACCATGACGGCGCCCGCCTCAAGAATCCTTAATCGACGAGGAGCCCTTTCTCGTCGTATCGTGCGGGGTCGGAAGGCCCGAGGGAGGTATCGCGATGAAGACAGGAAGCCGCATGTTCCTCTTCGGCGCTCTCGTCCTGGCGGCGGCGGTCGTGTTCCCGCTCGTCGGGGAGGCGACCGAGAAGGGCGCGGACGAGAAGCTCCGCAAGCAGATCTCGATCATGGAGAAGATCCTCGACGAGGCGCTCGTCGACAGCGAGAACGCGCTCGTGAAGTCGACGCACCCGACGAGAGGCGTGTACCTGGACGGTTTCGGCTTCCTCTTCACGATGGAGCTCGGGATCGTCGACGACCAGTTCCGCTGGCAGTCGCTCTCCAAGCTGCTCGACATCGGCGAGGGCTACGCGATCACGCGCGAGGAGAAAGAAAAGGAGGGCGAAACGGTCATCACGATCAAGAAGAAGAAAGAGGAGGAGCAAGGCGAGAAGCCGGCGGGCGAGAAGAAGACTGTCGACGAAGCCGCGCGTTGGGAGCTCGTGAAGAAGGAGCTCGTCGAGGTCGTGCGCGACTACGGGGACACGATCGCGCGCGCGAAGCCGGACGAGTGGTTCGCGATCTTCGCGACGCCGCTCTTGGGCTCGTGGGGGAGCGAGAAGGCGGAACGTCTCGTGATCCGCGTCCAGATGCGCGAGATCACCGACTACAACGAGGGAAGGCTGAGCGCGCAAGACTTCGAGAAGCGGGTTCGAATCATCGAGTCGTAACGATCGCAGCGCGCACCGCCCCGGGAGGCTCCGCCAGGGTCGCCCGGGGCGTTTTCTTTTCGGCGCGCGTGGCCGGCGCGAGCGCGCCGGATCCTCGCAATGAGAGAATGCAAGCGCTTGTCAATGAATCGGTTATGGACCTCGTCTCGCGGCGGGGCAAACTCGGTCTCCCCGTGCCGATAAGGGGTGGGGGAGGGTTCTCCATGCGGTTCGTGATCAAGCTCTGTCTCGTTCTCGTCGCGGCGCACGCCCTCTTCCTCCTCGGCTTCCCGCACGTGCTCCACCGGATGCTCGCCATGCGCGTGCGGGAGATCGTCGCGGAGTCGGCGCTCCACTCCGAGCAGTACGTTCGAGGGGAGATCCTCGCGTACGCCCGCGACAAGAAGATCCCGCTCGAGCAGGAGCGGGTTCTCGTCTGGAGGAAGGACGGGAAGGTGCGTGTCTGGCTCGCCTACGATCAGGTCGTGCAGTTCCCGATGGTCGCGCACCGGAGCGCGTTCCTTCTCGCGCACCCCCCGGGGACCGAGCCCCCGCGCAACTACTCGAAGAGCCGCTCGCTCTCCTCTCGGTGAGCCTTGCGGCGTCGAGCCGCGCTCTCCCGCGACCGGATCGCGTAGCAGTACACGCAGCCGAATGGACACGAGTCGTACGCGCCGATGTCCACGCTCCGCGCGCACCCGCATCCCTCTCGCGTCGGTCCCGGCTCCGCGTCCCATGCTTCGTCGGGCGCGATCCGACGGATCCTCTCCGCGTCGACGCACGCCCCCTTCGGAATGCCCGGAGGGCGGATCTCTTCTTCGCAGCATGTCGAGAGGACCATCCCCTCGCCCCGTGCGATCTCCTGGAGATCGAGGAGAAGCCGCCCTGCTTCCGTCCGGGTCGGGTCTTGAACCGCCCGGTCGAGGCGAGCGAGGCGCGCCTCGACCTTGCGGTACCGATCGAGGACGCTCACGACGACCGCTCCGGCGACACCGGAAAGCGAGCGCGCCATCCGCGCGAAGCGCTCGCGATGATCGTCCGGCTCGAGACCCTCGGACAGGATGATCGGGTCGTAGCGCCAGACCATCCGCTCCGGCCCGATCCGATCGGCGACGGACCGAAAACCCCTCATGCATCGCTCGCGGGAAAGGCCGGGCTCCAAGTCGCGCGGATACGCGGTGAGCGTGTATTGGAAGTAGTAGGGATAGCCTTCGCAGTCCAGAAGATCGAGCGCTCCCTGAAACGGGGTCGCGTCGCGCGTCCAAAAGACGAACGCGACGACATCCGGGCGGAGGAGCGAGACCTCGCGCACGCTCGAAGAAAACGGCGAGCGGACGGACGCGAAGCCCGCCCGCAGCCTTCGAACGAACCAGCCGGCGTACCAGGCGGGGAGATCGGTTCGGCGGCTCGCGGAGACGATGCGTCGCACGCCGCGCCGCTCGCTACTTCCTCCCGAAGGAAACGACCGCCCGCGGGAGAAGAGCGCCGAGAGAACGCATCGTGACGACCCGTGCCGCCTCCGCTCGAGCCGTGCCGGCGGGGAGCGTCATCGAGAGGCTTCCGAGCGTTTGCGCGACGCCGGGGTCCATCTCGTCGATGTCGATGTCCTCGAAGATCCGGAGATACGGGGATCCGGGCGCCGGATCGTCTTCAGGCTCCAGGGAGACGAGGACGCCATAGGTGCCGTCGTCCAGATTGCGGATCGAGCCGCTCACGAAGTCCTGTCCCGGGAAGTGAGGGATGGGCCCGCCCGGTCCGGCGTGGGGACCGGCTCCGTCTCCGTCCGGCCCGAGGGGATCGACGAACGCGCCGATCGAGACGGTATCGGGCGCGCCAAACACTTTATAGATCCATGCTTGATACTTCCAACCGGAGGGAGCGGCCGGGATCGGGAGGGTCCCGGTCGTCTCCCCCTCCTGCACCTCGTAGAACCAGATCCCGCGCCGGCGGTCGCCCGGATCCGCCGTCGAGGGGGTTTCCAAGATGTAGCGGGCGGTCGTCTCGGTGTACGCGTGTCCGAGCGCGAGCGGCTCGTCGGTGGAGAGGACCGCCACCCCGCCGCTCAAGCTTCCCGCCAGGAGGAACGAGCCGCTCGGCTCGGGGCCGTCCGCTGGATTCTGCAGGGAGATGCGGATCGCGCTCGCGTCGACGAGGCTCGATCCGATCGGGAACGCGGCGATTTCCACACCGGTCTCGACGTCCACGACGCGCCGGTTGACATAGAGGAACTTTCCGACGGAGACGAGAGTGTCGGGGTACGCGGCCCAGATCTCGTAGTGCAATCCCTGGGGCGCGCGGGGGAGCGTGGAGACGGTGAAGAAGAGGTTCCCGCTCCCGGCGTTCTTGTCGAGAAGCTTGAGGAAGAAAGGATCGTCGGAGAGGTCCGGATCCGGTTCGAGCGTCACGGCCGCCGCGAAGGATCCGCCGTCGAGGTCGAGCGGCGGGATGTTCCCTTCGGTCCGGACGAAATCCTGTCCGGGGAAGTCGTAGCCGGCTTCGGGGCCGGCCGTCTGGCCCGCGCCGTCCGAATCGGCGCCGGTCGGGCCGTCGAATCGGCCGGTCGAGTAGGCCGCGCCGGAATTCCGGTCGATCACCCACCCCTCGTACGTCCATGCGCCGGCGAGCGCCGGAAGGACGAGGCCGGAGACGCCGCCTCCGTCCGTCCACCAAATCCCTCGTCCGCAGTCGGCCGGTTCGGGGGTCGACGGGGTGTCGAAGAGAAAGAACCCGGCGGCGCCCGAGAGGTCCGCGCCAAGACCGCCGGCATCCGCGAGCGCGAGGGTCGCTCCGTTCTCGGAGACCGCGCCTCCCATCATGCGGTGCGGGCCGGGCGCGGCGCCCAGGGTGTCGCTCTCGAGCGTGAGAAGGAGCCGGTCCGCACTCCCGAGGGCTCTCTCCTGGTCGATCGATGGGATCGGCTCCCCGGCGAGCGTGACGGGCGCGCCGTCTCTTGCGGTGAAGCGAAGAACGAGCGAGGCGTTCGCGCCATCGATCGCCCAGAGGGCGAAGTGGTAAGGAGATGGATCCCCGAAATTGGAGAGCGTGAGAACGAGCCGGTCCTTTCCGTCGGGCGGCCCGACCGGCGCTTCCTCCTCGTCTCCGCAGCTCATCGTGAGGAAAAGAACGCCGCATAGAAGGATCCAGGCGGACCTCGGAAGTCTCATTGCCATTCCCCCATCGCGTGATTCGTGAGTCACCGGGGAAGTCCGGCCCCGGAAGACCGGCGGGCGCACGAAGACCGTCTCTCGCCGGCGCCTGTACGATACCCCCCCGGCGACGGAACGTCAATCGCGGGGTGGGGCGCGGATTCCGTGAACCGCTCGGCGCGAGGCTACCTCCGCGCGCGCGGATCGAGCGCGTCGCGGAGGCCGTCGCCGACGAGATTGAAGCCGATCACGGTGAACAGGATCGCGAGCCCCGGAAACGTCGCGAGCCACCACGCGCTCGTCAGGAGGTCCCTCCCGTCGTTGATCATTGTCCCCCAGCTCGCCGCCGGAGGCTGCACGCCGAGCCCAAGGAAGGAGAGCGAGGCCTCGATCATCACGGTGTTCCCGATGTTCAGGGTCGCCGCCACGATGATGGGGGCCATCGCGTTCGGGAGGATGTGCGCGAAGAGGATTCGCCGCCGGCTGAAGCCGAGAGCGCGCGCCGCGAGAACGAACTCCCGTTCCCGGAGCGAGAGGACCTCGCCGCGCACGATCCGTGCGGTCCCCATCCAGCCGGTCATGCCGAGGACCGCGACGAGAAGGAAGATCGACGGTTGAAAGAGAGCGATCACCGCGAGGAGAAGGACGAGCCGGGGAAAGGAGAGGATCACGTCGACGACGCGCATGAGAACCCAATCGGCCGCTCCTCCGAGAAAGCCGGCGGCCGCACCGACGAGCGCCCCGAGCGTCACGGCGATCGCCACGGACACGAACCCGATGAAAAGGGAAATTCTCGATCCATAAAGAATCCGGCTGAGGACATCGCGCCCGAACGGGTCGGTTCCGAGCGGATGCTCCGCCGAAGGGGGACGCGAGGCGGCATCGAGGTCTTGTCGGTTCGGTTCGCTCGGCGCGAGAATCGGGGTGAGGAGAGCGGCGAGATAGAGAACGAGCATCGCGGCGAGCCCGAACGAGGCGAGCCGGTTTCGCCGGAAGCGCCCGAGGAAACCGCGCGTCGCATCGCGCGGGGCGCGCCGCGCCCGCGCCTCCCATGCGGCGAACCCCGCGATCGCCGCGGCGAGAAAGAAAGCCGACGCGATCCCCGCGCCGCTTGGGTCGCGGAAGAAGCCCGCGATGCGCTCCGCTCTCCACGGGATCGTCGCGAGGAGGCACGCGAGGAGAACAAGGCGGAAGAGCCGCGCGGTCCCGAACGCTCTCTCCTGCGCGAGCCGCGTCGCGGGCGAAGTCCTCATCGCTCCCCTCCCCCCCGCCGGATGCGCGGATCGACGATCGAGTACGCGGCGTCCGCGAGTAGGTTCCCCACGACGACGAGAAGCGCCGAGACGATCGTGTTCGCCAAGATGAGCGGGTAGTCCCGCTGGAAGATCGCCGTCACGGTCACGCGCCCCATCCCCGGCCAACCGAAGATCGTCTCCACGAGCACCGCCCCGCTGAAAAGGTACGGAAGGTAGAGACCGAGAAGCGTGATCACCGGGAGAAGCGCGTTCCGGAGGATGTGGCGGAGAATCACGTCTCTTTCCGGGAGTCCCTTCGCGCGCGCGGTGCGGACGTAGTCCATCCCCATCACCTCGAGCACGCTCGCGCGCGTGTAGCGCGCGACCCCCGCCATCGCCCCGAGGCCGAGCGCGGTCGCTGGGAGGGCGAGATGCCGCGCGCGGTCGAGGATCTTTCCCGGAATCGACAGCGACTCGTACACGAAATCGATCGACGTCATCTGATCGGCCGGGAACCATCGAAGGTGATAGTGGAAGACGAGAAGAAGCATGAGCGCGAACCAGAAGCTCGGCATCGAGTAGAAGAAGAACGTGAGCACGGTGGCCGCGTGGTCGGCGAGCGAGTACTGCTTCACCGCGGAGAGGACGCCGACGAACACGCCGAGCGCG
>VGIW01000140.1 GCA_016867715.1 Candidatus Eisenbacteria bacterium
GTACGATCCTCTCATGGCGGTTCTCTCCTTTCGTTGAGAGGTTGTCTGCACCCGATCTTACACGATCGGGCGGAGAGAGCCGCCGCCCTCGTCTCTCAACCTCCAACTACGGGAGGGGCATCCTCCGGCGACGGCCCCCGCGCCCCCTGGAGCGCGTGTGCGCCAGGGACACAGGCGGGGGCGGAAGGCGGAGAGGGCGGAGGCGTCTGGAGCATGCGCGTGAAGCTCGCTGCGCCCCGTGTCGCGCGTGTTCGCCCGTTCCACAGGCGACAGCGAGAGCGCGCGGAGGCGTGTGGAAGCGTCGCGTGAGGCCACCTGCGCCCCGTGGAGCGCGTGGGCGCCCGTTCCACAGGCGTCAGCGCTCGGCGGAGCGGGCGGAGGCGTGTGGAGCCTGCGCGTGTAGCCCCCGATGCGCCACGGAGCGCCCGTTCCACAGGCAGGAGCGGGAGGCGGAGCAGCGGTGGCGTGTGGAGCATGCGCGTGAGGCCCGTGCGCCACGTGGCACGCGTTCCACAGGCGGGAGCGCGAGGCGGAGCGTGACGCCCACCGTGCCCCCCGTCGAGACGCGAAGGGAGGAGACGTGAGCCACGTCAGCGAAACAACGTCTTGATCGCCCCCCACGTCGGCTGCTCTGTGGCGGTATTGCCCCCGATCATGATCTTTGCGCCGACGAAGTCATCGAAGAAGCAAGTAGGCCCAAAGTCCACCGCGAAGCCTGATCGAGCCAGATCGACTCCCAACTCACCCAGAGTCTCCTCTGCTGCGGCCACGTACTGCAGAATCGCAACAAGAAACGTCCCCTCGGGTGATCCCCCCAGGGTGGGATGCATAGCCACAATCGATACCGTGTCCCCATTCTCCGACAGATCTGACACCCACGGAGCCGGAGTCAGGATCTCTCCCCCAAGGAAAGCAAGGGGCCCGTTGTCTACCACGAACACAGCGAAACCGTAGAAATCCGCCCCGAGCAAATCCCCGACGAGCCAAACCGCGACGGCGATAGAATCCTGGGGTTCCACGAAGACGGAATCAGGACCATTCCCCAACTCCCCATCCATATCCAGAACTACCAGCATTTCAGCCGATATCGGACCACATACAAGGAACGCCAGCAGACCAAGGATGACTAAACGCATGGCTCTCCTCCCCGACTACTATCTTAGCAAGAGGATTTTGGCACTTCCGTCTGCTCCCGCCACCCTTATCCGTGCGAAGTAGGTACCCGATGAGACGTTCCTCCCTGAGTCATCACGTCCGTCCCACACGACTACCTCCTCATCGCCGGAGGCAACCGCCTCGTAAAGCGTCCGTATGCACCTTCCACGCACGTCAAAGATGAGAATCTCTACCCGTGCCCGCTCGCGAACGCGCCATCTTATCTCTGTACTCGGAT
Source organism: Candidatus Eisenbacteria bacterium (assembly GCA_016867715.1). NCBI lineage: Bacteria > Candidatus Eiseniibacteriota > Candidatus Eiseniibacteriota bacterium. Next base: position 1,394 of record VGIW01000140.1, read on the forward strand.
TCGACGGATTGGGAGCAAAGCGAAGAAACCCCAACGCATCAGAAGGCCCCGTCCCGCTCCCCGAGCTGACTGATGCGCAAGCTGACTCTCCGAACACCGCATACGCCCACCGAACTTCTGCGCCAGGAGCGATGGGATCGAATGGAGCCCATACTGTATCTGTGGGGGAGAGCGGGAATCTCCAGAAGTAGCTCGTGAGTTCTATCTCATTGCCCGGGAGAAGACTGGCATTGCAGAATCTGTCCCGGAACAGGCTTGCCCTGAGATAGCTCCCGCCCAAAGAGTCATTCAACCAGATAGAATCGCCACTCGCCCACCCGCTTGAACCAGCGATTTGAGAAGCAGACCCATGACCTATGCCGGCGACCAGAACCGAGTCGCCGGTAAATCCGGGGGGTAGGCCAATTGTTCGTGTAGCCCTGTATATCTCTGCATACTCGTAGTTTCCATCCTCAAGGGTGTCCCCTACCGGGGAAACGACAGGCAGATACTCCCCGCCTGTGCCCAGGAATACCGGCCGCGCTCCAACAAACGTGACAGTGTTCCCGTCCAATCCAGTGGCCAAAAACCTTCCGCGACGAAAGCGTTCATGATTGAGATAGCGGATTGAGTTGCGGATATTGAGGAATCCGTGGCCGTAGAACATGTCCTGACCAAGAATTGTGTCCGGCCCTGACTCCACGGCCCCAGCGATGATCAATGCCTCCAGCTCTTCATGTAGCGAGTGGTCGTGGTAGTAGCTCCATATGTCGGACGCCAGTAGAGCACACGCACCAGCGACCATAGGGGACGCGGCAGATGTCCCCCCGAACGGCCCCCACCATGGAGATTCCCAAGTGGGGGCAACTGCTTCATGCCCGGGGGCCATCACATCGTTCCATCGGCCACGACAACTACCCGAAACGGCTCGGTACCGTTCTCCAGTAATACGCCCATTACTAATGGAGATCGTCCGGTTTGTTTGCGCCGCGCCAGGAAGCACGTACAACGGCTCGTCTATAATGCAATTGCCAATAGCAGCCACGATGGTAATGCCAGCTTGATACGCCCTAGTGAGAGCTTCCGCATAGGAAAGTCCGCGGCCGCCGTTACTGAAGTTCATGATGTCCATTCCATCAGTGATTCCCTGGTCCAGCGCCACGATCATTCCGTGAGGAGCAGCGCACTCACCGGCCCCGGAGTATTTGTACATCTTCGTCCGGACCATTGTGGAAGGATCTCCACGAGTACCGCCGGCAATGCCCGCCGTTCCAATGGCGAGTGAATCGGCCGGGTCCCGCTTGTTGTGGGTCAAGCCTGCTGCGATCCCGAGAACCGAGGTTCCGTGTGAACTCGAGGCCCAGGGCTCCAGGGAGTCTTCCGGCCAGCACGTATCGTAGAACTCATAGACGAGCTGACTGTCCGGGTACGTGACGAAATCGGGGTGAAACCTCTTGATTCCGGTGTCAACGATCCCCAGCCGGATCGCCGGGTTCCCGGTCGTTCGTTTCCACGCTCCAGGAGCGTCGATGCCGTATCTCAACGGAGACCCGGATGTATCGATGGGCTCCGCCCACGATTGCGCCCCCCGCACGTAAAGGGAATCGCTCGGAGTCGTGTCGGGCTCGCTCGGGAACTCGAACTCCTCCCAGGCTACAAGCGGCTCCGCGTACACGTAAGCGTGGGCCACCGGCTCGATCTTCTTCAACATCCTCCCCGTCGACACCCTCGCGTCCGCGTGGAGGACGAACGTGCGCGCCTTGCTCTCATAGCTGATGGCGGTCCCGTTGCGCGCGACGAAAACCGGATCGGACGGAGAAACCGGGCTTGACTGCGGCCAAGCCAGGCGAGTCCACCTCTCCACACCCGCAGAGTCAAGAGCCGCTCGCACTCGGGGATCAGGAATCTCGACATCCGAGAGATCTCCCTCTCGGGCAGGAAGGTAGTCCGGGACGAACACCCCCTTGCGAAACTGCACGATGATCATCCCCTCCGCCACGTCCCGATCGGGTGGCGGGTACGATGTGACACCGCGCACGACAAAGGGCGTCGCGGAATCATCGTCCGGGGGCACGCCGCCCTCACCGTCTTGTTCGTCCTCACCTCCTCCGTCTTCCTCTCCCGCCACGCAGACGACCGCCTCCTCGAAGCCTGCGAACGTCCCCTCCGCGAACTCCGTGTTCTGCCAGCCGCACATCGTGGAGTCCCAAGCGAGCGTCGCGCACTCTCCGCCTGCGATCGCTATGAACCGTAGACGGGCCACTTCTGACGGAAGGTGCAACGGTTGGCTGAACGAGAAGTCGTATGGCTGGAGAAGAAGGAACCCGTTCTCATCCTGCAGCACCTGGAAATCGGTCCACGCATTCGGCGTCACAAGGATCGCGCTCGCGGAGTCTTCGATCCAGGCCAGGACCCCGCTCGTGTCCCCGACCGTGATGCCGAAACCGAAGAGCGAATCGCTGCTCCCCGTGATCCAGATCCGAACGAGAACGGTGTCGCCCGGTTCTACCTCGAGCGTGTCGGGGCCGTTCGTCGCGTTGGAATCGAGGTCCGCGACGATCGACGGATCGGCAAGGGCCAGGCCGAATGCGATGAGGAGAAGCGCGGCAGACAGGAGGGGAGAGATCGCACGCATCGGGAGCCTCCTTCCGGCGAAGGGACCGGAACGAGAATCCACAGCGGCCACCCGGCGGGTGCATCGTGGTCGGATCGGCGAAATCGGCGGGCAGCGCTGCTATCTGGGTTCAATGTAGACGCGGATCGGGCGAATGTCGAGCCGGCGGCCCCAAGACATCCGGTGGCTCGTTGTCCCCGAAACGAGTTCGACCGACGATCGTGTTGAACGAAACCTCGAAGCGGTAGCTCCCCCGTCTCCCCGGGGAACCTCCTTGAGGGGGGTATCCTCTTGCTCCCTGGACAGAAGGCGTCCTCCTATGATGGGGTCGTTGCTGGAACCCCAGGTCCCGCCGTACGCGGGGAGGAGGACGCCGTGGGAAAGCTCCGCGATCGCATGGAGGAAGACCTCACGCTCGCAGGGTACAGCCCCTGCACCTGCAAGATCTATCTCTGTTACGCCCGCCAGTTTGCCGGATTCCACCACCGTTCTCCGGCGGAGATGGGAGAGGAGGAGATCCGCGCCTACTTGCTCCATCTGGTCGAGGAGCGGCGGGTGGCGAGGCCGACGTACCGCCAGGTTCGGGCCGCTCTCACCTTCCTTTATACGGTGACCCTGCGCCGACCGGTGGAGGTGGCGTATCTGCCTGTCCGTCGGGGCAAGCCGCCGTTGCCGGTGGTCCTCAGCGCTTCGGAGGTGGCCGCCTTGCTTGATGCGGTACGGGACCTGAAGTACCGGGCGATTCTGACGGCCCTCTACTCCGCGGGCCTCCGGATCGCGGAGGCGTGCGCGTTGCGCCCCGAGGATATTGACTCCAAGCGTCGCGTGATCCACGTCCGGGCCGGCAAGGGGGGGCGCGATCGGTACACGATCCTCTCCCAGCGCTTCCTCTCCCTTCTTCGGAAGTACTAGAGAAGAGAGCGGCCGGCCGAGTGGTTGTTCCCCAGTCGAGTCCCGGGACAGCACGTCACCCCCGATTCCGCCCGCGTCGTCTTTCACAAGGCGGTCCACGCGGCGGGCATCCGCAAGCGTGTCACGCCGCACGTTCTCAGGCACTGCTTCGCGACCCATCTTCTCGAGAGCGGCACCGAT
>VGIW01000141.1 GCA_016867715.1 Candidatus Eisenbacteria bacterium
TCAAGAGGTGGATCGTGGTCGCCGAGGGGGCCGGATTCGGGCGCGCGGGAAACACCGTGAGCTGGGGCAGCGACTCCCCGCTCGCCACGCCGGTCGCGGTGACCACGAACGATACGGCGCCCATGAAGAGACCTCTCTCCTCGCCGTCCTCCGCGTGCGCGCGCCACCAGTACGTGCCGTCGGGCAGGGAGGGCGAGACCGTCCAGGATGTCTCTCCAGATCCTTCGACGACCCCGGTCGCTGAACGCACGAGAGTCGTCAGGAGCGAATCGGAATAGACGCGAAAATGGTACGTCAGCGTGTCCCCGTCCGGGTCGGAGGCGTTCGAGACCGTGAGAACCGGCTCGTCCCCGACGAGCGACCCCGTAGGAGGGGAGACGAGCCCAGGCCGCCCGGGCGGATAGTTCCCAGTCCCCCGGTCGATGAGCATAAGGTCATCGATGCCGGCCTCGATCATGTCGTCGCTGCTCGAGCCGTCCGAAGCCTGAAGCCGAAGGCGCATTTCGCTCGTGAGGGGCAGAACCTCGTCCAGCCGGACTTCCAGGTTCAACCAGACGGCGTTGTGGCCCACATCCCCAATGAAGAGCAGGCATTCCGGGAACGTGCTGCCGTCGTCGTTCGAAAGGTCGATCCGGAAGAAGTCGCCCGCGTCGTCCTCCGGCTTCTGCTGCCCGAAGAAGTAGTTCAACCGGAGCGTCACGGCGGAGAACGCGGAAAGGTCCCACGTGGGGGAGCGGAGCGTGGTGGACCCTTCGTTGACGTTATGAGCGAGGCCAATGGCCTCGTCCGTGACCCAGGCGGATGTGCCTGGGTACGGCGAGGCGTCGCCCCCGGGCTGGAAGGACCCTCGGGCCGGAATGCCGATCTCCCAGGCTCCGCTCGTGGCATCGCCGCTCACCTCCCAGTGGCCGCTCCCTTCTTCGAAATCGTCAGAAAGGGAATCGATGACCGCCGGGTCGCCCACGGTGAGCGTGATGGTCTCCTCGTGGGGATAGCCGGCGTCCCATTCGGACCGGACCGTGAAGATCGCTCGGTGACCGGCGGGCGTCTCCGGATCGACCGCGAGGACGAAGGGGCCGGTCGCGTTGTCCGCGGAAGCTTGCGCGGGGATCGCCCCGTAGGTCGATAAGGCGGATTCTAGATGGACGTACGGATCGTCCGTGCGGAGCGTTGCGGAGACGCTCGTCGCGGAAGCACTCAGTGCCCAGTTCGCCAGAGTCACGATGAGGGTGTCCGTTTCCCCCGCGTCGAGTTGGCCATCCTCATCCCCTCCCCGAACCTCCACAGCCGCCGCCGTCACGTACGGACCGGCCACGAGGCTGAGAACGATGCTTGAAGAGAGCTGCTCGCTGAGGAGATACGGGATCTCCGCGGCGTCCGGCCACTTGCTCGTGCCCCCCACTTCCGTCGCGAAGGCGAAAACTCCCGCCGTGTCCGAGTGCGCCCAGTCGATGCTGGATCCGCTCACATTCGTGAGCAGCTTGCTACCAGCCTGCCAACTCCGGTAGTTGTTCCATTGCGTCCGTTCCCCCGCCACCGTCGTGAATGTCCCGCTGTCCTCTGGGGCGACGGCGGAGTACGACCAGGGATAGAGCAACGTCCGGATGTCGCTGTGATAGGAGTCGCTGGCAACGATCCTCTTGTCGAGAATGAAGCCACGCATTGCCCGCGTCTCCGGCTCGGAGAAGGGAGCCGGACCTTGGTATGCGAGATTACAGGGATCGTTCGACCCACCTCCCCATTGGAAACCGTAGTTCCGATTGAGATCGACACCGAAGCTCGGCAACGAATCCACGCAGGTCGTATCGTTGTCTCTCCGGTTCCTGCGCCATAGAGGATCCTGAGCTTCCGCCACGTATACGTATCCATCAGGGTTCACGATCGGCACGAACCAGATCTCGCGCTCGTCGATGAGGAACTTGGCCTCCAGATCCGTGTCGTGGTTTTCCAGGAGGTGCCGCAGGTAGTCGAGGACGACGTTCACCGTCATCGCTTCGTTCGCGTGGTGCAGGGCGTCATAGAGGACGGACGGCTTCCCCTCCGTGCCGACTTTCATCGCCCAGATCGCGCGCCCTTCCCAGGACGCGCCGATCGAGTCCTTCGGCGCCGTGATCTCCGGGTACTCACCGTGCATCTCGTCGAGGTATGCGACGATCTCGTCATAGGTACGGTATCCGGCTGGGAGCCCGTTCTCTTCCGCATCGAAGTACTCGTCCCCATAGTCGTCGTCGAGCACCGTCAGGTCGTAGCCCTCTTCCACGAGAATCGCCGCGTTTCTTTCCGAGATGACCATCCGGACCGAGGATTCCTCCTCGTAGGAGAGAACGTCGACCCAGAATCTCCCCTCCAGCGCGAGCAGCTCTTGCTCGGTCAACCCGGAAACCTCAACAAGCTGGTAGGTGGGCCGATCCTCCGAGGGTGGAGAGTCCTCTTCTCCTCCTCCATCCCCCGCTCCTCCGAGGCATACCGTGGCCCCTTCGAAGCCGGCGAACACTCCTTCCTCGAACTCCCAGTCTTGCCAACCCGACATCTCCGGATCCCATCCGATGGTCCCGCAAGACTCTCCTGCGGCGACGGTGAACTTGAGCTCCGCCACCTGGCCCGGAAGGACGAGCGGGACGCTATGGGTGAAGTCCTGCGCCTGAATCAGGAGCCGGCCGAGAGGATCCCGCTGGACATTGAACGTCGACCATTCCACGGGCATCGTGTAGACCTCGCTCGGGCTTTCCTCGACCCACACAAGGGCGCCGGTCGTGTCTCCGAGAGTGATCCCGAAGCCTACGAGGGAGTCGCCGTCGCCGGTGATCCACACGTGCACAAGCACGGTGTCGGTCGGCTCGATCAGGAGGGTGTCCGGCCCGTTGGCGACGTTGGAGTCCAGGTCTGCGATGAGGGCAACGTCTGCGGAGGCCGGCAACGGAAGAAACGAAGCCAACACGGCGAAGATCGCGGCAGGAAGGATGGTGCGGCCGGCCATCAAGCACCCCCTTGCATAGACCGAAACGACTCGAGAAGCGGGGGCGCCGATGCCTGTTCGTCTCGACCCTTTCGATCAACTTGCGAGCACACCTCCGGAACGACCGGCGCAACTCACAAGCAATTGACATGCTACCACTTGACCACTTGTGTGTCAACGGAAAGCAGGAGGTTTCGACCCGTCCCGGGCAAGAGATCAAGGCGGAGAACGGCCGCGCGGGAGACCGCCTCGCAACAAAGAATAGGGAACAGGCTCGCCGCCCGCGGCCGTCTTGACGGCCGACGCTAACTTCATTAGAATAAGTGCAGTTCGGCGAGACAGGGCTCGTACGCCCCCCTCAGAGACCCATCATTGGCCGCGCGGGGAGATCGCTCATGGCGGATGTGTGGATGTTGAACCCCCCGTTCGTGGACGATTTCGTCCGAAGCGCACGGTGGGATGCGCGCTCGAGGGGGCGCGTGCAGAGGCATCCGGACTATCTCGCGGTCGCGACGGCGGTTCTTCTGCGCGCCGGGATCGACGCGAAGCTGATCGACGCGTGCGCGGAGAACCGGAGCCGAGAGGATCTCCGCGGGCTTCTCGCGCGCGAGCGACCCTCGTACGTCGTCCTCCACGCGGCGACCCCTTCGATCGACAACGACCTCGCCCATGCGGCGCTCGCCAAGGAGACCGCGGGCGCGAAGACGGTCTTCGTCGGACAGCACGCGACCGCAGAACCGGCGGACACCTTCCGCCGCGCGGGCGGAGCCCTCGACTTCATCGCGTACGGCGAGTACGACCACACCCTCCGCGACCTCGTCTCCGGCTCCCGGCCGGAGAAGACGCTCGGGCTCTTCTACGAGGATTCCGAAGGGAAGCTCGTTCGAACACCTCCTCGGCCGTTCCTCGACGTGAACGAGCTCCCCTTCCCCGCGTGGCAGTTCATCGATCCGAACCTGTACTACGACGGCGGGAAGCTCCACCCGTTCCTCACGCTCATCTCGGGGCGCGGCTGCTTCGCGCGCTGCACCTTCTGCCGCGATCCGCAACTCATGTACGGCCACGAGAACCGCTACCGAGCGCCCGAGCTCGTCGTCGACGAGATGGAGCACGATCTCGCGCTCTTCCCGAAACTCCGCGAGATCATGATCGAGACCGACACGTTCACGGCGAACCGGGATCACGTCGAAGGAGTGTGCCGCGAGATCCTGAAGCGCCGCCTCGAGACGCGCATCCTGTGGTCGTGCAACGTGCGGACCGACGTGAAGCGCGACCTCCTTCAGCTCATGCGGCGGGCCGGCTGCCGGATGCTCATGATCGGCTTCGAGTTCGGAACGCAAGCCGCCCTCGACGCGGTGAAGAAGGGGACGAAGATCGAGCGGACCACGGAGTTCGCGCGCGACGCGGCGGATCTCGGCTTCACTCTTCACGGATGCTTCATGATCGGGGCGCCGGGGGAAACCCGCGAGTCGGCACGCGCCACGATCGACTACGCGAAGAGCCTTCCGCTCGACACGATCCAGATCTCCGGGATCGCCGCGTACCCCGGGACCGAGATGTACGAATGGGCGAAGCACGAGGGGCATCTCATCCCGAAGGATTGGAGCGAATACCTCGACGAGAACCACGAGCAGGTGACCGTTCTGGGCTACCCGGAGCTCCCGAAGGAGACCATCGACGAGCTGATCGATCAAGGCCTCAAGGAGTTCTACCTCCGCCCGCGGCAGATTTGGAGGATGGCGACGGCGATCCGCGGGGCGGGGGACGTGAAGCGGAAGCTTTACGGATTCAGGAGCTTCCTCGACGCGATGGCCGTGAGCCGCCGGAAACGGCGGGCGGGGAAGGAGCGGGGCGCCTCGAAGAAAGGCGCACGGGCCTCCGGCGACGGAGTGAAGCCGTGAGCTTTCTCGCGTACGCCCGCTACGCGGGCCGCATCTTCAAGAAGCGCGGCGCCGATCCGCACTACATCGTGCTCTTCGTCACCGACGTCTGCAACGCGCACTGCGGGCACTGCCTTCTCGGCGCGGTCCGTCCGGCGACCCAGGAACTCAGCGTCGACGAGTACGAGAAGATCTCCCGCAG
>VGIW01000142.1 GCA_016867715.1 Candidatus Eisenbacteria bacterium
CGCTCGGTCCGCTCGTACCTGAGAAGTACCCAGCGCCGCCCCGAGCTTGTGCGTCGCTACTTCGACGCCCCCGAGGTCCAGTATGCCGCCTGGTGAGAATGTCAACTACATCCTGCTCCCCGTAATACCTTGACATGAAGAGAGCGCTCGCGAACGAAGACGATCGGGAGGAAGCTGTTCTTAGCGTCCCCGAGGACCGGCTCGTCAAGACCTTCGGTGGGGAGATCGCGCTCGAGGTGAGAACGGCCGAGCGCGAGTACGAGCAAGACATGTTCCCGGCGAACCGTATCTTCGCAAGTGCGGAATGGCGTCAGGCGTACAACCGGCACTGGCGCTATGACCCGGAGAAGATACAGCTCTTTGACACATTCGAGCGTGAGGTCATCAAACGCTTCGAGCAGTACCAGGTGCCGGTGATCGAGCTGAAGAAGGAGACGCCGAAGGAAGCCGTGTGCCTGGTGTTCGAACGGGTGAACACCAAAGGTATGGCCCTGACCGTGTTCGAGCTTCTGACGGCATCGTTCGCTGCCGACGACTACCAGCTTCGGGATGACTGGAACGCTCGCGAACATCAGCTCAAGAGCCGGCATCCCGTGCTGAAGGGCCTCCAGAGCGACGACTTCCTTCAAGCCGTGTCTCTTCTGGTAACGAAGACGCGCCGGCGCGAAGCGATCGAGACCGCCGCCGCGATCGACAAGGCACCCGGGATCAGCTGCAAGAGGAAAGACATACTGAAGCTGGAGGTCGCGGACTGGAAAGCTTGGGCCGATCGTGTCGAGGACGGTTTCACGAGGGCCGCACGGTTCCTCTACGGCCAGAAGATCTTCAAGGCGCGCGATCTCCCCTACCGCACGCAACTCGTGCCCCTCGCCGCAATCCTCGCGGACTTGGACAGAGAAGGTGAGACCGAGGGCGCGCGCCAGAAGATTGCCCGATGGTACTGGTGCGGGGTGCTTGGAGAGCTCTACGGCGGTGCGATTGAGAGCCGATTCGCGCGCGACCTGCCGGAGGTGACTGCCTTCGTTCGCGGCGACGCGACGGAACCCATCACGATTCAGGAGTCGAGCTTCCAGACCAACCGTCTCCTCACGCTGCGCACACGGAACAGCTCCGCGTACAAGGGACTGTACGCCCTCCTCATGCGCGACGGCGGCCGGGACTTCCGAACCGGCGAACCGATCGAGGCACAAACCTTCTTTGACGAGAAGATCGACATTCATCATATCTTTCCTGAGCAGTGGTGCAAGGCGGCCGGTCTCGATGGAAGCATCTACAACAGCATCATTAACAAGACGGCTCTCTCGGCAACAACCAATCGGCAGATCGGAGGTCGTGCGCCGTCGAAGTACCTTCCTGCTATCGAGAAGGCTGCTGGAATCGACTCCGGGCGGATGGATGCGATCCTGCGATCTCATTGCATCTCGCCGGAAGACCTTCGCACGGACCGTTTTTGGGAGTTCTTCGAGTCGCGCGCGGAGGCGCTGATCCAACGGATCGAAGCCGCCACAGGCAAGAAGATCACCCGGGAGTTGGACCTATTCCGCGCCGGGGTGGTCCCCGAGGCGTACGACGAAGAGCCTGAGGACTGGGACGCAGACGAGGCGCAGGCCGAGACGGCGTCGTAAACGGTCGGCAGCATCAGGATGAAGCTTGGGAACATCCTCCCCCTTGCCGCCGGGCCGAGCACGGACTAGAATGAGTTCGCCATTCGGTCCGGGCGCTCCGAGCGCTGCGGATCGATCCACGATCGAGGGGGGCCCCTTCAACATGCCCAGATCTTTCGGTCAACTTCGAGAGGACGATCCGCGGTCTCTTCCCTCCTACTCCATCCCGGATGCCGCGCGCTACCTTCTCGTCCCTCCGGCGACGGTCCGTTCGTGGGTCGCGGGACGTCCGTACCCGACGCAGTCGGGAGTTCGCCGCTTTTCGCCCGTGATCGCGCCCGCGGATTCGAAGAAGCTCATTCTCTCATTCGTCAACCTTGTCGAGATCCATGTCCTCTCGGCCGTGCGAAAGGAGCACAACGTGCGCCTGCTGCACGTGCGGTCGGCGATCGATTACCTGAAGCGCCATTTCGCGTCGCCTCATCCTCTCGCGGATCAGAGGCTCGCCTCCGACGGCGTCGATCTCTTTGTCGAGAAGTTCGGCCAGCTCATCAACATCTCGCAGAGCGGCCAGCTCGGCATCCGAGAGTTTCTGCTCGCCCACCTGAAGCGCGTGGAATGGGACGCGAGGGGCATCCCGTTCCGACTCTATCCCTTCACACGGGCCGCCGTCCCCGAAGCGCCGAAGACCGTGATGATCGACCCGCTGATTGCTTTCGGCAGGCCTGTCCTGGTTGGAACCGGAATCCCCACCACCGTCATCGCGGAACGCTACAAGGCCGGCGAGTCGATCGAGGACCTGGCCGAGGACTATGGCCGCTCCCACCAAGAAATCCAAGAGGCGATCCGCTGCGAGCTTTTCCTCCACGCGGCGTGATCCCCCCACGTTCTTCGTCGACCGGTCGATGGGACGGAAGGTGGTGCCCGCGAGGCTGAGATCCCTCGGGTACCCCGTCATCGTCCACGACGAGGAGTTCGCCCCGGACGCGCGGGACGAGGAGTGGCTTGCCGCTGCGGGCCGTGCGAGATGGATCGCGCTCACGCAGGATCAGAAGATCCGCTACCGAGAGGGGGCGAAAGCGGTCGTCCGAAAGCACGGCGTCGCTCTCTTCGTGGTCTCTGCGGCCAACAGCACGGGACAGGAGGTCGCGGAGATTGTTGGCCGAGCCGCGAGGCGGATTGTCCGTTTCACGGGAAGGAACGATCCGCCGTTCATCGCAAGGATCTACCAGGATGGCTCGGTCCGCATGGTCGCGGACCTGAAGTGAGCGTCTGAACGGCCATGTTGTTGCGAGGAAACCACCGCGAGACCGACAGGAGGCCCGCCGGAGCGCCGAAATCCCACCCTGAAAAAAGAACATCCGATGTTCGATTTTCGTGGTAACATGGGAGCATGATCGAGCGTACGGAATGGCTGCGGAAGATCAGGACCGCGCTCAGGCGAAGCCGCGTGACGGCTCTCGTCGGCCCTCGACAATCGGGGAAGACCACGCTCGCCCGCCAGATCGTCCCGATTGATTCCCCATCCTACTTCGACCTCGAGGACCCGAGAAGCCTCGTGCGCCTCGCCGAGCCGATGACCGCGCTCTCCCCTCTTCGGGGCATCGTCGTGATCGACGAGATCCAGCGCCGCCCCGATCTCTTTCCTGTCCTCCGGGTCCTCTCCGATCGCCGCCCGCTTCCCGCCCGCTTCCTCATTCTAGGGAGCGCGACCCCCGATTTGCTCCGTCAATCGACGGAGACTCTGGCCGGACGCCTGGAGATCGTGACCCTCTCCGGGTTCGGGCTCGGCGAGATTGGGGCGCAGCACTTGCGACGTCATTGGAGGCGAGGTGGCTTTCCTCCCTCCACGCTCGCCCGGTCGGAGAACGATAGCTACGCCTGGCGCGAGCAGTTCATCCGGACCTTCCTCGAGAGAGACCTACCGCAGCTCGGCATCACGATTCCGTCCACGGCGCTCCTTCGTTTCTGGACCATGATCGCCCACAGCCACGGGCGTGTCTGGAACGCGGCCGATCCGGCTCGCTCGCTCGGTGTGAGCCTGCCGACCGTCCGTCGCTATCTGGACCTGCTCGCGGGTCTCTACATGGTCAGACAGCTCCAGCCCTGGCACGCGAACCTCAAGAAAAGACAAGTCAAAGCCCGAAAGGTTTACGTTCGGGATACCGGGCTCCTCCATGTTCTTCTCGGGATTCGAACCGAGCGGGATCTCCTGTCGCATCCGGCCGTCGGGTCCTCGTGGGAAGGCTATGCGATCGAGGAAGTCCTGAAAGCGGCCGAGGTGGACGGCGCATACTTCTGGGCGACGCACACGGGAGCCGAGCTCGATCTCCTCCTCGTCCGCGGCGGGAAGCGCTTCGGTGTCGAGATCAAGTTCCAGGACGCGCCTCATCTCACAAGCTCCATGAGGATCGCGATGGAGGACCTCCGACTCGAGAAGCTGACCGTGCTCTATCCGGGGGATGTACGCTATGATCTCGGAGCGAATGTGAGCGTGATGCCGGTCGCCGACCTCGCAACGGGCGGCGGAGAGGCCCTGACCAACCGGGCCGGGACAAAGAAGAAGCGAAAGAGCGGGGCTTGACCCTGCGGCTCTTCGAGAGAGCGGCAGGGCGGAATCCAATGCGCGGCTACCTCGCCAACACCGATCACGACTGGTTCCGGTTCTTGCGATCGCGGCCGGATCTGGACGAGGTGAACTTCTGGCAGCCGGGGGGTGGGAGCGGTTTTGGTGCGATCCCGCCGGGGGCGCCGTTTTTGTTTAAGCTGAAAGCACCGTACTATGCGATCGGCGGGTTCGGGTTCTTCGCACATGCGTCGAGGTTTCCGGCCTCGCTCGCGTGGGATGCGTTCGGCGATAAGAACGGCGCGCCGACCTTCGAGGAGATGCTCCGGCAGATCCTCCGGTACCGCGAGCGCGGGAAACGCGCTCTCGAGCCGGGCGAGGATCCCACGATCGGCCGTCTCATGGTGAGCGATCCGGTCTTCTTCGCGGAGGAGCAGTGGATCGAGCAACCGCGCGATTGGAGCTCGCCCATCGTGCAGGGGAAGACGTACGACCTCGCGGTCGGAGAGGGGCAGCGCATCTGGCAGGAGTGCCTCGTTCGCGCCGCGTCGATCCCGACGCCGATGGAGCTTCGCTCGCGGATTCGCGAGATCGCCGAGGGAGAGCGCTACGGGCGTCCGGCGCTCATCCACCCTCGTCTCGGCCAGGGCTCGTTCCGCGCCGCGATCCTCGACGCGTACGACCGCGCGTGCGCAGTGACGACCGAGCACTCCCTCCCGGTTCTCGAGGCCGCGCACATCCGCCCGTACGAGAAATCCGGCAAGCACGAGTACGGCAACGGCATCCTCCTTCGCGCCGACATCCACCGTCTCTTCGACAAGGGCTACGTGAGCGTGACGCCCGATCTCCGATTCCGCGTGAGCCG
>VGIW01000143.1 GCA_016867715.1 Candidatus Eisenbacteria bacterium
CTCGCGATGAGATCGTGAATCGGACGATCCGCCGCTGCCCGCTTGTCGATCGGCATTCGGTTCTCCTAGTCGCCGGTTTTCATGCACACCGATCCTACCATCGAGCGAGACTCGACGGAAGAGCCGACCGCGGTCGCTGGGGTGCGGGAAAGGGGGCATACCGGTGTGTTCATAACGCGCTGGCCTCGATCGATGTGGCGCCTGCGCGCGATGGGGATTCCGAACTGGAGCTATCTCTTCTTTGCAACCACGCGCTGCCGGTCGCATGCGCTCAGAGTGCGCTCCCACTCCGCGCCTTGATCACTCTCCGCCAGGGCCGATCGAGTCGCGCGCAATTCCACCGTCCGTCTCAAGGCGATCCCTGTCTCGCTCCACGTGACCTCGCTCGAGTAGGATCCGAAGTCGTTGCTGAGCGAACACGGCTCGGGGATCTCCGCGACCGACCAGTCGGCAGGGAGATCGACCGTGATCGCCGCCTCGACGAGAGCCGGGAAGGCGGCATAGATCTCGACATCCGATCCGGGATCGTTCGAGAGAAGCGGAAATTGAACATCAAGGAAGTAGGGGCGAATCATGAGATTCGATCCGCTGACGACCCCGACCTTGGGAGCGCGGAAACGGTATCGAAAAACGAGCGTGTCGGACAGCTCATCCAAGCCCGTGACGTCGGCTCTCAGAACTTCGGCGCCCGGCATGCCTGCCGAGAGTCGCGCCTTCAAGTATCTCTCCAGTGCTTCGCGACCGTGCCCCGAAAGAGCGGCTCGGGCGCCGAAGGCCGCCTGCCCCGTCCGCTTCTCCGTCGCGACACCGGTACACGAGAGATCTTCCTCCACCAAGAGACGCACCTCCTCGATGGATCGGTTGTCGCCGGGAGCACTCTCGGGCATTCGAACGAGACCGGTATCGACCGGAGAGCCCACGACGAGAGCATGACCTCCTTCGAGCGGAAAGGGAAGCCGGCCGAACGGAATCGTCTTCGCGGTCGGATCGAAGAAGCGATAGCCGTTCGGTTCTGCGATCGCGACGATGCAGTGGTTGAACTGCGCGACGGACGGGAATCCCGGCCAGACGGTCCGTTCCGTAGAAAGAAGGGTGAGTGCCGGATAGGCGGCGATGCCCGCGCGTCGGAGCAGTGCGACTGCGAGAAAGGTCATGTCCTTGCAGTCGCCGTGTCCGTTTCGGAGCACGTCCACGGCGCGGTTCGGACGATACGCGCCGTCTCCCAGTTCGATCGAGACATACCGAATCGACGATTGAACATACTCGGGGATTCTCCTCGCCGCGGCTTCCTTATCGGAGTCGAAATCGAGCATCTGCCCCTCTCGATCAGAGAGACCCTCCGATCCGTCGAATGCCGCCCTTCCCACCTCGGCGTACCACTTTCCGATCGCCCGCCAAGAATCGTTCGGTTTCCATTCGCCCGTCCCGTCGAAGAATTGCACGTGGAGGATCTCCCGCTCATCCTCGCGAGAGACGGCGCGGGGGAGATTCGATGAATCCGCGGGCGCGGGCGTCCCCGTCCATCGGTAAACCGGAGGATCGCCGGCGAGGAGTGCGGGCTCGCTCTCGATCGCAGAACGCAGAAACGGGTCGAGCCGGTGAGCCTCCGCCTCCCAACCGGAGGGAAGACGGAGCTCGTACTCCCAATGGAGCAAGGGGAAAGATCCTTCGATCGGCCACCAGTCATCGCTCGAGAGAAGGAAGTCGTTCACCCATTCCGTCTCGAAGACCACCACCGATCCATCGACGCATCTCGGGATTTCGAGAATGTGGGTTAGGCTTTCCCGGTAGAGCGAGTTCTCCGACAATTGGGTGCGAACTCTGTCCTTGAAGACATCGACCGATCCGTCCGGAGAAGCTCTCCATCCTTCCATCTTGGTCAGCCTATGATGGGGAGACTCGCGGAAGCCGCATCGCCGCGGCTCCCCGTATTCCCCCTTGTTGAGTAGGAGGATGCTCCGATCCCTGACCTTGCGACTTCCGTTGACCTTCACAGAGACCGACCGAGACCGGTAGAGCTCTACGGCAGTCGCATCCGGGGCACCCAGACCATCCGCTGCTTCCACGACCGCGCGAGCCCACTCCGGAAGTCCCGCGCCGAACACCGAACCGTAGAAAGCCAGCGCGGCGCTCACTGCACACAGGCCCGCGAGAAGGACCCGAGACCGAATCACGACCGGCTCCTCGAAACGAGAACGAACGGTTCTCGATACTTCGCATAGATCTCTTGGAAGACCGTACGAAGCGGCTCCGCGGCTTCTTTCCCGAAGAGCGCGTCGGAGAGAACGACGTCGCGCTGGATTCGGAGTCCGTCCTCGGTCTTCTGGCAAACCCAATCGAACCGGACCGAACCTCTTTTCCAATGCGCTCCGGCAGGGATCTCTTCGATTCGAAGATCACCCGGGCAAATGAATCGGACTTCGGAGTGGTGCTCGATCGGGAACCCGACATCGATCGGCAACGCGCGCTTCCTATCCGGAAAGACGAAGTTGTCCGTGCGGACCTTCGAAAGATCGACGAGGAGTCGGTCTCCCGCTTGCTCGACCGCTCCGCTCAAGGCGAGGGAACACGCATAAACAATCTGAGTATTGACCTGTTCGTACTGCTCGTTCGAAGCGGTCCAGGCGAGGTCTGCCGGAAGAACTCGTTCTCGGAGAGCGGCGAATCGGTCCTCTGCGTCGAGCTTCGGCAGGGTGTGGATAAACCCGACATCGCTCTTGCAGTCCAGGGAAGCGCGGAGGGCGCCCTTCAGGCCTTCGCCTGCCTCCAAGAAGAGAATGACTTCGGTGTCGATCCGGTTCGACTTCGAGTCGGGGAGAGGAACATCGGCCCACATCGAAAACGGGTTCTTCTCCTCATAATACGTATTCGCGAGCAAGGCCCGGCACCCCGTCATTTCCCAAGGAAGACAAAGCGCATCTCCGAGCGGGAACCCGGGGGCGACCCATCGCATCTCTCTCCCGCTCTTCGCCACGACACCCGACATCGTGAACTGCCGCCACGACTCCCATTTCTCGAGCAGAATCCCCTCGCTCCGATCCCTCACCCAGAACGTCGTCGCGTCGTGACCGAGCCGTCGGAGCATCGCGACGAGCAAGTTGTCCATGTCGAGGGTGTATCCGGTACCGCGAGCCAAGAGCTCGTCCGCCGTGCGAGCCGGAGGCAGCGGATCGGAAGTCGCCTCGTCCCCGGACTCGAAACCTCTCACACGGAGGCTCGACCGCATTCTCTGCACGCACCATTCGATGTCCGAATCGAGGTTCCGATCACCTGAAGGTTCTTCTCTCATCCACTCGTCCAGGCTCGGGCTCTTCTTCACGTACTCGCGAGTGAACTCGCCCAGGCCGTCGGAGACCTGGTTCCAGTACGAGGCGCCCGCTTTCCGGTAGGGAAAGAAGTACTCGGGAAAGAACGTGGTCATGTAGACCTCGGGAGCCGGAACAAAGGGCTCCTCGGGAAACGGGGGGATGTTCCGCAAATGGATTTGGCATTCCCGAGGATCGTGCGCGGGGGTCTCCGCGCTCTCCATCTCCGCTCTTCCGCGGTTCGTGATCACGTACTTGGCGCCGAAGTAGTACTCCTGACCCACATTCGCGCCCGGAGGCATCTTCTTGAAGAACCATTTGACGCTCGCTTCGACGGTCGGGTGCCGATGCTGGAGGAGGAGGGGCGGCGGTGTGAATGCTCTCATCTCCCTCGTGTAATAGTACTCGAGGATGTCCCCCGGGCTGACCGCCTTGAAGGCGAAGGTCTTCGCCTTCATCGCCTGCTTCCCGAGCGACGCGATCGTCTTCTCGTAGATCTCGGTCGAGGGGACCTCGACAACCGTGCCGTCCCGATGCACGGTCCTCGCGTGAACGCCGATGATCTTCTCGTCTTCGGCGTAGGGAATCTCCGCTTCGCCGTAGTCTTCGATCCCCTGCTCGCTCAGCACGCGGATCCTGACATAGTGATCGATGACCATCGTCTCCTCGTCGAGATCCTGATCGTCGATGATGTAGCCCTCGTAGAGGACCAGGGCATCGCGCGCGCCGAACGACTCGAGCATCGACTCGTTCCATTCGTTCTGATCGATCGCGCGGTAGGCATCGTAACGTGTTCCGAGCTTGCTCTGCGTGCAGGACGCGAGAACGACGGCAAGCGCTGCGACAAAGAACCCAAGCAGAAACACCCGTGCGCGGCGGGAAGAACCGCTCATCTTCACACCTCCGTCGAGAGAAACCGGTTGCGGAACGGCTATCAATTCTGCCGCATGATAGCAGGTTCGATTCTTCCGTCAACTTTCCGGACGCCTATCTTTGAAAGATCCGTGCCTTGTGGCTCCCGGCGCCAACGGCCAAGATATATCCCCTGCTGCTGTTTATGCCCCGTATGGCCACGACCTCAGGTTTTCTCTTGAGGCTCACGCGTGTCGGCGACCTCGGTCGAGGAGAATCGCGAAGCGGTCGGAGAGAAGAGAGACGAACCCCTACTCCGCGCCATACTCGAGCTTCTTCAGGAAAGGCGAGAGAAGGAGGAGGAGAATGCCCGCGCCCCCCGCGAAGTAGACGATCATCTGGAAGACGCGCTGGTAGCCGGCCTCGGCGCCGGTGAGCGCCGCGATCTGGCCGGAAAGAACGCCCGCGAACGCGCTCGAGAGGAACCACATCCCCATCATGAGGCCGACGAGGCGGACGGGAGAGAGCTTGGTCACCGTCGAGAGCCCGACCGGCGAGAGACAAAGCTCGCCCGTCGTGTGGAGGAAGTACGCGAGCACGAGCCAAAAGAGATGCGAGGAGCCGTTGTCGCTCGCGCGGCTCGCCGCGACCACCATCGCGATGAACCCGAGCGCGAGCTGAAGAAGCCCAAACCCGAACTTGACCGGCGAGGAGGGGTTCCTTCCCGCGCGC
>VGIW01000144.1 GCA_016867715.1 Candidatus Eisenbacteria bacterium
GGATCCTTCCGATTTCCTCATCGCCCTCGAGGAGCACTTTCGGAACCTCCTCGTCGCGCGCGTGAGCAAGAACCCGGGCGCCCTGATCGACGCCGCCGAGGAGACGATCGCGCGCTACCGAGAGGATGCGGCCGCCTTCCACCCGGACGATCTCATTCGCATGCTCACCCTTCTCGGAGAGGGAGGGCGGGAGATTCGCTTCTCGCAGAAACCGCGCCTCGTCCTCGAGATGCTCCTTCTTCGTCTCGTTCGCATGGACTCGACCGTCACTCTCGCCGAGATCTTGAGCCGTCTCGAGGGGGAGGGCGCGCCGCCGCCGCTGCGCGCCGCCGCTCCCGTCCCCTCGAAACCGGCCGCGGCCCCGTCCGAGGCGGACGGGAAGCCGGCGCGCAAGGGCGTGAAAGCGCGGCACGAGGCGGCGGAAAAGGAGCCCTCGCATCCCGCCCCCTCCGGCGCGGCGGATGAAGCGGGAAACCCGAGCCTCTTCACGGCGCGTTGGAGCGAGTTCCTCGATCGGCTTCGCGGGGAGAACGCGGCGCTCGCCTCGCTTCTTCGAGGGTCGCGCGCCGGCGCGGCGGAATCGGGGGTCGTCGAGATCGCCTTTCCGCGAGGGGCGTCGTTCCAGATGGAGCAGGTTCTCGAAGAGAAGAACCGCGAGGCGGTCGAGCGCGCGATCGAGGGTTTCTTCCAGGGCCATCGAAAGGTCCGCGGCGTCCTCGGCACCCACACGGGCGAATCGGAGAGGGAGAGGCGCGCGGGACTTCGGGACGATCCGCGCATCGGACGGATTCTCGACATGCTGGACGGCGAGATCGTCGGATAACGAAGGAGCGAACCTTTGGATCTAAACTTTTTAATGAAGCAGGCCCGCGAAATGCAGGCCAAGATGGAAGAGGCGCAGGCGAGGCTCGCCGAAACGACCGTCGAGGCGGCCGCGGGGGGCGGCAAGGTGACCGCGGTCGTCTCGGGTAAGCAGGAGCTCGTCGAGATCCGGATCGATCCGGAGGTCGTGGATCCCGCCGATGTCGAGATGCTTCAGGATCTCGTTCTCGCAGCCGTGAACGAAGGGCTCCGGCGGTCGCAAGAGGCGGCCCGCGAGGAGATCGCCAAAGCGACCGGAGGGCTCGGCGGTCTCGGCGGTTTCCCGAAGCTCTTCTGACCCGCGAGGACGCGCGATGTTTCAATCCCCGACCCTTGAAGGGCTCGTCGACGAGCTGAAGAAGCTCCCCGGCATCGGCCGGAAGTCGGCGGCGCGGATCGCCTTCCATCTTCTCCGCGCGCCGCGCGAGGAGGCCGAGGCGCTCGCGAGGCGGATTCTCGACCTCAAGATGCGCGTGCGGACCTGCTCGCTGTGCGGCAACTACACCGAGGAAGAGACGTGCGGGATCTGCCGCGATCCCAGGCGGGACGGAACGCTCCTCTGCGTCGTCGAACAGCCGAGCGATGTGGCGCTCCTCGAGAGCACCGGGTCGTACCGCGGCATCTATCACGTGCTCCACGGCGTGCTCTCTCCGCTCGAGGGGATGCGCCCGGAAGGGCTTCGCATCCGCGAGCTGGTCGAGCGGGCCTCGTCGGGGGCGGTGAAGGAGATCATCCTCGCGACGAACCCGACCGTCGAGGGGGACGCGACGGCGTTCTACATCCAGAACGCGGTCCGGGATCTTCCGGTGCTCGTCACGCGCATCGCGCGGGGCGTGCCGGTCGGCGGGGAGATCGAGTTCGCCGATCAGGTGACGCTCGCCCGCGCCCTCGAGGGGCGCCGGGCGCTGGAGTAGGGACGGCGCGGGGCGCGCGCCGGAGTGGATCGCTCGTTGAAAGATGATCGATGAATCGTGATGACCTCAAGAGCCTCTCCTTCTGGATCTACTCAGCCGGAGGAGCGGGGCTCGCGCCGATCGCGCCCGGCACCGCCGGATCCGCGCTCGCCGCGGTCCTCCTCCTCCTCCCCGGCCGCCTCGGTGGCCTTCCGGCGTGGGCGCATCCCGGATGGGGAGCGCTCGTCCTTCTCGTCTTCTTCGCAGGCGTCCGGTCGTGCCGCGCGGCGGAAGCGGCGCACGGGAGAGATCCCGGCGTCGTCGTGATCGACGAGGTCCTCGGGATGCTCGTCGCGCTCTACCTCATCCCGAACTCCTTCGCCGCGGTCGCCGCCGCGTTCTTCTTCTTTCGGTTCTTCGACATCGTGAAGCCCTTCCCCGCGAGGCTCGCGGAGAGGGCGCGCGGGGGCTGGGGGGTGATGCTCGACGACGCGGTCGCGGGCATCTACGCGAACCTCGCGGTGCGCGCGCTCTTCCTTCTGGGGGGGAAGCTCGCATGAGCGACGTCCCTCTTCGCACCGCGGAGATCGTCACGATCGGCGACGAGCTTCTCCTCGGCGTGATCGGCGACACGAACGCGCAGTATCTCTCCGCCGCCGTCGCCGCGTTCGGCGTGCGGGTCGTCCGGCACACGACCGTCGGCGACGATCTCCGCGAGATCCGCGAGGCGCTGCGGGACGCGGTCGGGCGTTCGCCCCTCGTGATCGTGACCGGCGGTCTCGGCGTCACGCCGGACGATTGCACGCGGCCGGCCCTCGCCGAGCTCGCCGGCGCGCGTCTCGTCCCGGACCCCGAGCTTCTCCAGGAGATGGAGGTCCTCTATCGGGATCGGAAGATCCGCATGCCGTCGGTGAACATCGCGCAGGCGGCTCTCCCCGAGGGGGCGCGCAAGATCCCGAACCGGGTCGGCCTCGCTCCGGGGATTCATCTTCGCGTGCGGAAGGCGGAGGTGTTCGCCTTTCCGGGAGTCCCCGCCGAGATGCGCCATCTCACCGAGACGGGGCTCCTTCCGTACCTCCGCGAGCGGAACGGCGAGGCGGCGGTGCCGCAGCGGGTTCTCCGCACCTGGGGGATCGGGGAAAACGCGCTCGCCGAGCATCTCGCCGATTACCTTTCGTCGGAGAGGCCGGTGTCGGTCGCGTTTCTTCCGGAACGGAGAGGGGTGACGCTTCGTTTTCGTCTCAAGGAAGGGGACCACGAGAACCCGCAGCGCGTTCTCGACGAGAACGTGGACGAGGCGGCGAACCTCCTCGGGAACTTGATCTACTCGACCCGCGAGGAGGAGCTCGAGGAGGTCGTCGGCTACTTGCTCATGCTCCATCGCCGGACGGTCGCGGTCGCGGAGTCGTGCACCGGCGGGCGCGTGGCGGATCTTCTCACGACCGTTCCGGGGAGCAGCGCCTTCTTCCGCGAGGGTTTCGTTCCTTATCAGGCGTCGCGGAAGATCGAGACGCTCGGCGTGCCCGAGGATCTGATCCGCCGCGCGGGGACAGTCTCGGCGGAGGTCGCCGCGGAGCTCGCGCGGCGCGCCCGCGCCCGCGCCGGGACCGATATCGGGATCGGCGTCACGGGGGTCGCCGGTCCGGAATCGGTCGAGGGGAAGCCGGTCGGTCTCGTCTACGCGGCGCTCGACGCGGACGACGGAACGATCGCGCGCGAATGGCGCATCCCGGGGAGCCGCGATCGGGTGAAGGACCGCGCGGCTCTCCACGCGATCAACCTTGTCCGCCTCTATCTCCTCGGCGGGCCGGGGGAAGCCCGGTGAACGGCGCGCGGGGCGAGGAGAGAATCCGCGCGTTCCTCGCCCTTCCCCTCTCCGAGGAGCAGCGCGCCGAGTTGGACCGCAAGGTCGCCCCGCTTCGCGTCCTCGGCGAGCCGGTCCGATGGGTCCCCGCGGAGAACCTCCACGTCACGCTCCGCTTCTTCGGCGATATCGGAAACGAGGGGCGCGCGCGGATCGAGAAGCGGGTCCGGCAGGCGGCCTCGGGCACGGCGCCTTTCCTCTTTCGTCTCGGAGCCGCGGGCGCCTTCCCGAACCTACGCGGGGCACGCGTTCTCTGGGTTGGCGTCTCGGAGGGGGAGGAGGCGCTCGTCTCCCTCGCCGCGCGCGTCGAGGACTCGATCGAAGGGCTCGGCTTTCCGCGCGAGAAACGTTTTCACGCGCACATCACCGTCGGGAGAACGAAGGGCGCCCTCTCGCCGCGGTTCCGCGACCGCTTCGCCGCGCTCCCGATCGAGCCGATCGAGGCGCGCGCGGGCTCGTTTCTCCTCATGAAGAGCACGCTCGATCCTCGCGGGGCGCGCTACGAAGTCCTTCATACTTTTGAATTTTAAAGATCGAACGATCTGCATCCGCGACAGGAAACGCGCGCGTGGTCTCGGGATGCGAAGCTCCGCGCCGAGGTCGGGATCGTACGTTCAGCAGCGCGAACCGAACGACGTTGCGCATGGCAAGAGGGTTGTCTTCGGTTGGAACGCTCTACGGTTCTTGCTTCTCGTGGTCCGGAATCATCTCCCGGATCTTGGCGATGCGCGACTTGGCGTCCCGGCCGAAGGGATCTCCCTGCGAGAGGATGTGGCGGGCGAAGACGAACTCGGCGAGACGCGCGAACTCGAGGGTGAGGGTCGAATCGAAGACGTCTTCCGCGAGGAGCCGGTTCTGCTCGTTCGCGAGGGGAATGAGACCCTGATCGATCGTTCGGTTCGCGTTGAAGACGCCCTCCGCCCGCTCGAGAAGGATCCGCTCGACGAGAAGCTCGTACTTCGCGAGAAGCCTCTCGGCGGGGGTGCCGGTCCGAATCGCCTCCTCGCGGTCCGGGTCGATCGCGGGGGGAGAAGCCGTCCGCTCCGGTTCGGCGGGCGGCGCGGGAGAGGGAGCCTCGGGAGCGGCGCGCGGCGCTTCCTCGGCCGATTCCTTCTCGCCTCGACACGAAACGAGCGCGAGGAGAAGAATCGCGAACGGGATTCGGCGCATGATGAACCCTCCGACCGTTTCGACGACTCGCGGCGCGC
>VGIW01000145.1 GCA_016867715.1 Candidatus Eisenbacteria bacterium
GCACGCCTCCGGTTCACCTTCCGGCCTCTTCACCAATCAAGCCGCGTGCCCAATCGACCATGAAGCGACCAAGGTGACTAACGAATTGTTTTAGAAACGATTGCGCGGGTCGTGGCACGCGCGCCCTCAGGACCATTCGGAGTGATGCCGCCATTATGACAGTCATGAGCTTGCCTCAGCGAAGAAAACAGCCGTTTTGGCGCTCGTTCGCACCAACCGGATCTCTTGACAGAGGAACCACCGAGGCCGGAGCATGGTGAGTAGTAAGTTGGAAGCTCCCGAAAGACGGGGCGGCGCGCCGCGCGGTCGCTAGGGACAATCGAACAGCCGTGGACCGGCGCGAGGAAGCGCCGGAACGCAGGAAAACAAGAGAGGGGTTCGTACATGAAGTGGTTCGCCGCGGTTCTGCTCGGTCTCCTGGGCCCGGTCTCCGCTCTCTCCGCCGTCCAGCGCGTTCCAGGGGATCACCCGACGATCCAGGCCGCCGTCGACGCGGCGGCACCCGGGGACACCGTTTGGATCGCCCCCGGGTCGTACACGGAGAACGTGTCGATCAAGTTCAAGGACGGCCTCGCCCTGATCGGTGCCGAAGGTTGGGAGAAGACGATCATCGACGGGGACGCGAAGAACTCGGTCGTGTACGCGGACTCCAACTCGGGGACTCTCGTTTTCTCCGGTCTCACGTTCAAGGGAGGAGACGCGCAGCTGAACGGAGGCGGGCTTGCCGTTCGCAAGACGGCGACCTTGGTGCGCGCATGCCGGTTCGTCGGCAATCGCGCCTACAACTCCGGCGGAGGGCTCAGCCTCCTCAACTGCCCCTCCAACATCGTCGAGAACTGCATGTTCGAGCAGAATGAATGCTTGGACGAGGCGTCCGCGGCCTCCATCGTCGGCGGGAGAGGGGTCTTCTCGGGGAACACCGTGCGGGACAACACCGGGGCGATCGCGGTCGTCCTCATCCAGTCGGGATGCGATCTGCGGAACAACGTGATCGTCCGCAACCTGTGCACCGACTTCGGAGCGATCGCGTATCAGTTCGCCTTCAACGCGGTCATAGAAGAGAACACGATCGCTCAAAATACCGGAATGGAGGGGATGGGGGCGATTATCGCGCAGCTCGGCGATCTTCGCATCGAGCGGAACATCATTTGCCACAACAAGGGCGTGGCGGGCATTTACATCGAGAGCGCCGACGGGCTCGTCCGCCACGGCGGGAACAACATCTGGAAGAACGAGGGGGGGCTCTACGTCGGGACCGAAGCGGGCCCGGGGGATCTGGCGGTCGACCCGATGTTCTGCAATCCCGACAAGGGTGATTACCGCCTCAGGAAGAAATCGCCCTGTCTCCCGACCGAGAAGCGCCCGCAGAAGATCGGCGCGCTCGGAGAAGGCTGCCCGTAAGACAGAATGGTGACAGACGCCTCTTCAAAAGATGTCCGTCACCATCTTCCCGGCACCAGGGAGCGGGGCGAGTCCTATTCCTCCGTTCGATGGAGCACGTGCCGGAAGTCGGCCGCGAAGTCGAACTCCGGATCGTTCTCCGAATCGTGGCAGTTGGTGCAGCGGTACTCCGTGATCGCGAAGAGGTACTTGAGGGCGGGGTCGCGGTCCGTATCCGTCACCGGCTCTCCGCGCGCCCATCGGACGTGATCGCTTCCGGATCCGTGACATGCCTCGCACTGCACGTTCACCATGTCCGGGGTCTTGTCGTAGGAATGGAAACCGTTGTAGAACCCGTAGCCCGTTACATGACACTTCAAGCAATTTGGATTGTAGTCTTGGTTCTCCTTGACGAGCGGTTCGAGGGCCTTCGCGTGTCCCGTCCCTTCCCATTGGCGATATTCGGCGGAATGGCACTCCGCACACGCCTCGGCGCCTAGAAAACGAATCTCGTCGAGCCGGCTCGTGGCGGGAACGACCTCCTTCCCGACCTCCTGCAGCTCGGCGTTGAAGCGCTTCACGAGCTCGGCCTGCGCGGGGTCGTCTTGGATCGAATCGTCCAGCTCCTGCGCGAACCCGCCCACCCGCTGAATCTTCTTCGTCTCGTCAAGAAGGAGCTCCACGACGCCGACGTATTTCCCCTCATCGCCCGGCATGACGAGCGGGATGTTGTTCACGAGGGAAGGCTCCCCCTTCACGTTCGCGCCGCTCCCGACGATCATGAGGTCGATGCCGCTCACGTTTCGCGCGATCCCCCTTGCCTGCAGCCATCCGGTGTGCGCGAGGCAGATGATCAGGTCGCATTTCGGCCGGAGCTCCTCCACCATCTCCCGCGCAACGATCGTCGGATCCTTGTGGATCAATCGATGCTCTCCCCTTTCGCGGTCCCACGGGATTCCGGCCATCTCGTCGAGAGGTTGCAGAAGGCCGAAGATTCCGACACGGAGCCCGCCCCATTCGAATCCGAGAAACCGCTTCGGAGAGAGGCGCTTGATGACATAAGGCTTCAGAAAACGCTCGCCGGTCTCGAAATAGAAGACGTTCGCGGAAACGAGCGGCACCCCGTTCTCCCGCGCCTGCTCGAGGAGGAAGTTCTGGCCGAGAAGCGCGTCGCTCATCCCGAAGTTGACGCAGTCGATCTTCATGAGACCGTACGACTCGAAGAGGTGCCGCGCGCGCACCTCCTCGAGCGCTCCGCGGCCGCCGATCATGTCCCCGCAATCGACGTGGAGCACCGAAGCGGTGTCGTTCGCCGCGACCGTTTGGATGTAGGCGGCCCGCCGGGCCACGCCTCCCTTTCGGCGGGACTTTCACCCGCACGGCTCGAGGCTGCCCACGACGTCGCTCGTGTAGAACACGCGGAGTTTCTTCGGGCTCTTGTCCGACGTCTCGAAGCAGCCGGCCGAGAGAAGGAAAAGAAGGAGGACCGAAAGGCACGCGAGCCCGGAAGCGATTCGACGCTTCGGCATCGTTCTCCTCATGCGCGGTTCGACTCATCGTTCGCCGCGGCCGGAGGGGTTGTCACGTCCGAGGCACCCGCCCTACACGCGGCGGGGTCCCGCGTGGAGAACAACCCTATCACGCGAACCCGCCCGCGACAACGCCCTCTCCCGCTCGCGAGCCTGCTCCATCCGGCACCGTTCCCGCCGCGATCCAGGCCGGCGAGGGCGAGAGGGGAACGATCGACACATCGACGAGCCCCGCGTCCTCCATCTCCTTGCCGAAGAGGTCCGGCGATGGGAACGCCCGCATCGAGTCGGCGAGGTAGCGGTAGGCGGCAAGAGAGGAGCACGAGCCGCCGAGGAGGGGGACGATCCGGCCGAGATAGAAGGCGACCAGCGCTCCCAGAGGTCCGCTCGAGGGAGGACCGAGCTCCAGGACGACGACCCGGCCTCCCGGCCGAACGGCGCGGGCCATCTCGAGGAGGGCGCGCGCGCGGTCGGGAACGTTGCGGATGCCGAAGGCGATCCCCGACGCGTCGAAAGAACGATCGCGAACGGGAAGCCTCTCGGCCGCGGCCTCGACGAAGAAGACACGGCCCGCCGATGGAGACCCGGTCTTTCGGCGGGCGCGCCGGAGCATCGGGCCGGAGAAATCGATGCCGAGAACCGTTCCGCCGGAAGCCGCCCGCGCCGCCTCCAGCGAGAGATCCCCGGTCCCGCAGGCTACGTCGAGAACGCGCGCCCCTCTCTCGACGCGCATCCGTCGAACCGCTTCGCGGCGCCACCCGACATCGAGGCCGAGCGAGAGAACGCGGTTCAGGAGGTCGTACCGCCCGCTGACCCGGTCGAACATCTCCCGAACAGCCGCCCGCTGGCGCTCGACGGCCGGAGCCCCCTCGGCAAGGGAGGACGAGCCGTCGGGTCGCGGATCCGGCGAGGATTCGAAGAGACCCGCGCGGCCTTCCCCGCGGACCGCGCCCTCCGGCCCCGGCATCATCCCTTGATGACCGCGAGGGGGCGAAGGCGCGCCACCTTCCGGGAAAGACCCGCGCCGTGCACCACGTTCACCACCTCGTCGATCTCCTTGTACGCCTCGGGCGCCTCCTCGACGAGCGTGCCCCTCGACCGCGCGCGGAAACGGATCCCTTCCTCCTCCAAGCTTCTCTCCAGATCGCCGAGACGAACCTCTCGCTTCGCCTCGGAGCGGCTCTTCAGGCGCCCCGCTCCGTGGCACGTGCTGCCGAACGTCTCCTCCATCGCCTTCTCGGTGCCGACCAGAACATACGAGCCCGACCGCATGTCGCCCGGGATGAGCACCGGCTGCCCGACGCGGCGGAAGGCTTCCGGGACGTCGGGGTGCCCCGCGGGGAACGAGCGAGTCGCCCCCTTCCGGTGCACGCAGAGAAGCCGCTCTTCCCGTCCAACCCTATGGGTCTCAATCTTCGCGATGTTATGGGATACGTCGTAAAGAAGACGAAGATCGGATCCCGGGAAGAGCCGCGCGAAAACCTCGCGCGAGAGG
>VGIW01000146.1 GCA_016867715.1 Candidatus Eisenbacteria bacterium
CGCGTCAGCGTCACCTGATGCTGCGTCTCGTCCGAATCCCGGCCCGGCTCCGAAGACGGACTCCCCATTGTGAACGTCGCAGGAGGAAATGCGTTGAGGAGAACGAATTCCTCGGGCACCCAACCGGGACACGGTTCCCCCGACGAGGAAATCGTCGCCCACGCGCCCGAAGAAGCCGCCGACTCCTCGCCGTCCCGGTCGGTCGCGCGGATGAGGTAGTCGTACTGATGTCCGCGTTTGACACGAACATCGACGAAGGAGGTCGTGCCTCCGCCGAGCGAGACCAGCTGGCGGAACGCCCCACCGGCGGTCGTGTCCCGGCGATACAACTGGTATCCCGCGACGTGCCCGCCGGGGACTCCGTTCCACGAGAGCGTGATTCGGCAATCCCCGGCCGAGGCGGTGAGGGCCAAATCGTGCACGCCCCCCGGACCCTCCGGATCGAGCGGGTTGTCCCTTCCCTTCTTCTCGCAGGAGAGAAGGCCGACCGCGAAGACCGCGAGGAGCGCGGCGGCGAGGAAGAACCCGCTCCTTCGAACGAACCCCGCGGTTCTCTTGGCTTCACTCCGCGCGCGCATGACGCTCGCCTCCGAACGGGAACCGCATCCCCACGCGGAGCGTCCCGTCCGCATCCCGCTCGAACACACTGCTCAGCCCCTGTTCCCTCTTGAGATCGCTCAGGATCTCGTCCACGCTCGGGACCCCGCGAAGGATCTGGTAGAGTGTGAACGCGGCGAAGACACCCCCCGCGGCGTACCCCGCTTGGCTCAGCTTCTGCTTGCTCTCGTAGTCGGAGTACTCGGCGTCGATGTCGTCCGGACTCACCGCCTTCAAGTACGCGTCGTAGCTCTCGTCCGCCTGCGACTGCATCACAACCCCGGCCGCGATCCCGCCCGCGGCGCCGAGAACTCCGAGCGTGGTCCAGACCTTCTTCCCTCTCGACTTCGACGAGCGGATCGACTCGGCCCTCTCGCGAAGCTCCCGCTCGATGCGCGCCGCCGCGTGCTCCGGCGTCTCCCGCATCTCGATCGTGAGATCCGCGCGGCCGCGGTCGGCGACGAACACGGTCTCCGCGTCCGCCTCATATCCGTCGAGGAGAGCGCGCACCACGTACTTCCCCTCCGGGACGGTCCGCGAGACCGGAGAGGAGAAGGTCTCCGTCCCGATCCGCACGGAGGCCTCCGGCGGAACCGTCTTCACGTTCAGGAGCCCTTCCGCCCGCTCGAGACGGATGCTCCCGACCCGCGCGGGAGTCTCCCCTCGGGTCACCGTGACCGACTTCTCGGCGGCGCGATACCCCGCGAGCTCGAGCCGTAGAGTCCCCGACCCCTCGAGCGCTCTCGCCCGAAACGGCGTTACACCGATCTTCTTCCCCCGAAAGACGACCGCCGCGCCCGGAGGTTCGGTCGTCACATCGAGGATCCCGGTCTTCCGATCGCGCGCCTCCTCGAACGCCAGGATCCAGTCCGGACGGAAGATCTCCTCGTCCGGGACGAAGTTCGGATCCGCCTCCACGCACGACTCGAAGTAGGACCCCGCCTCCCGCGTGATTCCCCGCGCGCTGTAGATCGACGCAAGGTACATGAACGCAAGCGCTCGGTCGCTCGGTTCGAGATCGCTCCCTTCGGCCGCGGCCTCCTTGAAGAGATCGATCGCGCGGCCGAAGTCCGCGCTCTCGTACGCCCCGATCGCCGCACCCAGCGTCTCCCGCGCCGACCTCTCCGCGAACACCGGACCCGCCGCCGCGAGCCCCACCGCGAGACCAAGCACCCACGCACGAATCACGTTCCGCCTCCTCTTTCTATCGCAGCTCCGCCGTCACCCTCGCCGTTCCGCCGGCAGGGATCGTCACGCTCGTCGAGTACGTCGTGTACCCGTCCCTTTTTACTTCAACCGTATAGGTTCCGGGCTTGAGGTCCCCGATCTCGAGCGGGGTCGAGCCCCTCGAGACCCCGTTCACGAAGACGTTCCCCCAAGGCCCCTTCGCGCCGACGACAAGCCTCCCCGGCTCCGGGAAGGCGTGAGAGACCGACGCGTCCCTTCCGCTCTCGATCGTCACGCTCGTCTCCCACGAGTCGTAGCCCGGAACTTCGAGCCGCACGCGGTAGCGCCCCGCCGGAAGCGTGACGACCGCGGGGGTCCTTCCGACCGATCGCCAGGAACCGGGCGCGTTCTCGCTCGCGACGCGCACTTCCGCGGCGCGCGAGGCGGACGCGCGAAGCCGGCCGGGCGGAAGCTCGAGAGCGATCGACACTTCCCTCGTCGTCCCCTCGACGACCTCGACCGTGCCGCGATACGTCTCGTATCCGTCCGCCGAAAGCTCGATGCTGTGCGAGCCGACCGCCACATCGTCCAGCGTCTTCCCGTCCGCTGGGACTGTCCCCCGCGCCGTTCCGTCCCACGCGAGGCGCGCCCCGGCGGGGGTCGTCCGAACCCGCACCGACCCGGTCCGATCCGAAAAGACGGGGAGCGGAAGCTTCACTTCCTGGCCGATCCTCTCGACATCGAAGCGAACCGATTGCTCTTTGTAGCGGGAGCTTCGGAACGCGATCACGTGGCTTCCGACCGGAACGGGAAGGCGCTCGATCCTCGAAACCGAAAGGATTTGCCCGTCGAGAATCGCCTGCACCCCCTCGGGAAGAGCGCCCATCGTGAGCGAGCCCTTCCCGGGAACCATGGTGAGCCGGTGAACGGCGTCCCGCTCCGGCTCGATCTGGACGTCGAGCGAAACCGATTCGTGGTTCTCGAGCTGGATGTAGAGCTTCTGTCTCCCGACCGGGAAAGGCATCCGCGAAACGGGGGTCGTCTCGGGAAGCGCGCGACCGGCTTGATCGTTCAAAGTCCCGCCCGTGTAGAAGACCTGCGCCCCTGAAGGGGTCGTGACAAGGGAGAGCGTTCCGGAGAGGATTCCCGGCGGGAGCTGGAAGGGCGATCCGGGTGGGTCGGGGCGCTTCTTCCCGCCGCCCGAGTTCCCTCCGCCGCCGGTCGCGCCGCGCTCGATGACGACGACCAGCGGGACGAGAATCGCGAGGACGCTTGCCCCCGCGAGGATCCATCGCCTCGGAAGAGCCAGCCGCGGCCCTGCCGGTTTCCGGGAGGGGGCGCGCGAGGGTTCGTACCCCTTCACTTTCTTCGCCCCCGCGGAAAGCGCCGCAAGAACGCCCGCGACGTTGGGGCGATGCGCGGGGTCGCGCGCGAGCATGCGCGTCAGGATCGCCCGAGTGGCCCGCGGGGCGTGCCGATGGACGTGCGCCGCCGCGTTCTCCTCCTCGTGCATCCGCATCACGACGATCGGGTTCTCGTGGTCGTAGAGCTTGTGCCCCGTGAGCATCTCGTACCAGACGACCCCGAGCGAGTAGACGTCGGCCGCCGGGGTCACCTGCGACACACCCCCGCACTGCTCGACCGCCATGTACGCGGCGGTCCCGTACCCTCCCGCGGTGACGCTGCCGCCGCCGAGGAGCTTCGCCACGCCGAAGTCGATCACCACGACCGAGTCGTGGCGCCCGTCGGCGAGGAGGATGTTGGCGGGCTTGAGGTCGCGATGCACGATCCCGAGGCGGTGAGCGACCATGAGCGCGCGGCAGACCTGCGCGATCACCAGCTCCGACTCTTCGACCGTCAAGCGCCCCTTCTGCCGAAGAAGATCGCCGAGATGCGTGTTCCCCGGAATGTACTCCATCTCGATGAAGGGAATGTCGACGATTCCGGCCGAGACCGTTCCCGAACGATAGACCTCGGGGACGGGAAGCTTCGGATCGGCGGACTTGAGGGACTTCAGGATGTCCACCTCGCGACGGAACTTCCGCACGATGTCCGCATCCCCGAGAAGCTCCTGCCGGAGAACCTTGAGGACGCACGCCTTCCCGGTCTCGCTGTTCGTCGCGAAATAGACCTTCGCCATCCCCCCCTTATCCGAAAGGAGCGAGAGGTCGCGGTAGGGACCGAGGCTCGTGCCGGTCGCCCCGGCGCCGCGGCGAAGGAGAAAGAGAAGAAGCAAGACCCCGACGACGAGAAGCGTCGCGAGGACCGTGATGAGGGTGGATTGGAGGGTCATACGTTCGTCGATCCCGCGCTTTTCATTGGCTTTTGTTTCGAATGTCCGGCCTCAGGAAAGGACGATCCCCCCTCCGCACCCAAAAACGCCGCGGGCCTCGGCCGTCTCTCGGGCTTCGCCCTTCTCGCCGGCCTCGGCCTCGGAAAAAACCCCGCAAATCGTAAAATGGTAAAAGCGCAAAGCGTCATGGAACGTTCCTCGCGAGACGAAAACC
>VGIW01000147.1 GCA_016867715.1 Candidatus Eisenbacteria bacterium
CAGGCGACCGAGATCGCCCGGCGCTTCCTCCGCGTGCAGGATCCGCGCCCCTCCACGGCCGGTCCGATCGTGCGCGCTCTTCTCGCCGAGGATCCTCGGTTCGTCTCGATCGGAACCCAGCTCTGGGCGGCGGCCCCGGAAGACGCGGCGTCCGACTCGGCTTCTTACGGGGAAGAGGCGCTCCTCTTCGGCGTCGCGAAGCGGTCCGCCTCCGACGCGCGCGCGTTCCTCTACGGGTTCCTTCGTGTGCAAAGCGAAAGAGAGACGGGGTCTCTCGTCTTCGCTCGGCGGCGCGGCGATCGAGGAGGCCTTCCTCCTCCGCTCGAACGGCTCGCGCGGGGAGCGACCCTCGCGATCTTCAGGGCGCGGGAGCCGTTCCGACTTCTCGACCCGGGGGGGAGCATCTTCTCGGAAACGACCCTTCGTCTTCGGGCGTGGGCGTCCGGCCTTTTCCTGGCTGAGGAAACCCGCACGCCCGAGTCTCTCGCCGCGACGCTCGGTCTTCGCGCCACGGAGGGGGACGATCCCCTCTTCGAGGCGCGGCTCCTCCATTCGATTCACGCGCGGCTTCTGGAGATCCGCGGTTGTCCGGAGCCGGAGGAGACCGCTTCCGGATCGGGGTGCATCCCCTTTCTCCGCGAAGGGGGAGAGACGTTTCTCGCCGGTCTTCCGGATCGTCCGGGCGTCTACCGGATGCGCGACCGCTCGGGGAAATTGCTTTACGTCGGAAAGTCCCGTTCTCTTCGAGCGCGCGTCGAGAGCTACTTTCGCGGGTTCGCCGGACTTCCGGAGGAGAAGAAAGATCTGGTGCGCCTGGTCGCGCGAATCGAGACGGAGGTCGTCGGCTCGGAGGCGGAGGCGCTTCTTCGCGAGTGGAGGAGCATCCGAAGAAAGAGGCCTCCGTACAACGAGAAGATCGAGGTGCGCGCCGAGCCCTCTCCCGTCGTTCGCGGGAAGGACCTCGTTCTCTTTCTTCCGTCGACGGATGCTCGATGCGTGACGCTCTTCCTTCTCCGCGCGGACGGGGCGATGCGCCGGCTTCGCGCCCGGCGAAACGCGACGCGCGTCGAGCGCCTTGCAGGAGAGATCGAGCGCTTCTTCCGGGGCGAGGGGGGGACTCGAGAGGAAGGGGGCTACGCGCTTCTTTCGCGATGGATCGAAGAGGAGCGGGATCGCTTGACGCTTGTCGATGCCTCGCGCCACGCGGACGCGGGCGATCTTCTCCGGGTCGTCCGCGAGTGTCTCGCCGATCCGGACGTCGCCTCGGGAAAGCGGGTCGACCGCATCTAAACCTCTCGGTTCACGAGGCGCCCGGCAGCGATTCCCATCCCGATGATCGCGTAGAGCGTGAGGGCGACCTCGGAGTCGCCGAGGTTCCACTCGAAGAGGCCGTGGACGAGGAAGGCCGCGACCGAGGCGAGCGCCCCTTCCGCCAGGGCGCGGGGGAGCTCCGGCGGGGCGCGCCGCGCCGCGGAGAGGAGCGCGCGGAGAAAGCCGAAGAAGAACGCGGCGAGCGCGAGAAGGCCGGGCACCCCCGTCGCGACGGCGGTTTGCAGATAAAGATTATGGAAGTGCGTGAGCGGCTCGCGCGCTTCGGGCGGTCGGTGGGCGCGGATCGTCTCACCGAGATCGTGGAGGCCCGCTCCGCGCCACGGATGATCGAGAAAGAGACGGCGCCCCGCGTCCCAGAGGAAGACCCGCTCCCGGTTCAGGGGATGCTCCGCGTCCCACGAAGTGAGAAGCCGCTCGCGGAGAGACGGAACGCCGGCGATAACGGCGACGAGGAGGAGGAAGCCAGGGAGGAGAAGGAGCGGTCGCCTCCTTGCAAGGAGCACCGCGATCCCCGCGGCGAAGGCGAACCACGCGCCCCGCGTGTACGTGAGAAGAAGCGCGGAGGCGAGAAGCGCGAAGACGACCGCCGCGATCCGCGAGCGGCAAGAGACCGCCGCCGCGAGGGCGACGAGCGCGATCGGGAGGAGGACGCCCGCGGTCGTCATGTAGAAGCCGATCGGCCCGTCGAGACGGGAGGGGTGGTTCCCGCCTCCGCGCGCGTGCTCGACCAGGCCGATCGCGGCGGCGGCCGTCGCGGCGGCGAGAAGAACGATCGCGGCGGCGAGAAGATCCCTCCTTTTCTCGATTCCTGCGACCGGGAGAACGAGCGCGGGGAGAAGAAGGAGCTTTCGAAGCTCGCGGACTCCCTCGCCCGCTCGTTCGGAGAGAAGAAGCGCGAGGAGCGAGGCGGCGACCCACGCGGCGACGCCGAGGAGAAGCGCTCTTCCGTCTCGCGCGCCGAGAAGATAGGAGCGCGCGCGCCCCCGGGCCTCGGAGGAGGCGAGAACCCCGAGGAGGCCGATCCCGAGGGCGATCTGCTGCCCGGCGATCCCGAACGGCAGGAAGAAGAGAAGGCCGGCGAGCCCGGCGCGAACGAGGATTCGCGAGGAGATCACGATTCGCTTTTCGCCTCGATCAAAGAGAGATAAACGGACTCGGTCTTGCGGACGGTTTCCCGCACGTCGAAACGCCGGAATGCCTCCTCGCGGTTTCTTCTCCCGATCTCGGTCCGAAGAACCCCGTCCTCGAGGAGCTTCCTGAGGCCCGCGGCGAGCCGATCGATCTCGCCCGGACGAAAGAGGAAGCCGTTCACTCCGTCCCTCACCGCCTCGGCGTTTCCTCCCGCGTCCGTGCAAACGACCGGAAGCCCTGAGGCCATCGCCTCCAAGATCGCGAGCGAAAACCCCTCGATGACGGAGGGGAGAACGAAGACATCGAGCAGGCGATAGTAGGGGAGGATGTCGCTTCGGAAGCCCCCGTAGATCACGGCATGCGGGAGGCGGAGGGACGTGCGAAGCGCTTCGAGCTCCTCGTCCCTGTCGATCCCGAGGAAGAGAACCGCGCATCGTCGCTCAACCGTCTTCATCGCGCGAAGGAGATCGGCCTGTCCCTTCCGCCGGGCGAACATCCCGACGACCGGAAGGCCCTCGGGGAGAGGAATCGTCCTGCGGGCGTCGAGAACCCGCTCCTCGGGCACCTCTCGAACCGATTCGAGAGGGATGCCGTTGTGCACCACGTCGATCTTCTCGCGGGGCGTTCCTCCGCACGCCATCGCTTCCGCGACCCGTTCGCTCACCGCGATGATCCGGTCGGTGAAGGCGCCGAAATAGCGTCCCTGGAGACGCCCGCCGGTCGAGAGGGGCATGTTTCTTCGCGTGTGAACCAATCGGAAGCCCCCTCCGAAGAGGTGCTTCGCCTGGATCGTGAGGTGGCGGTCGAGCGAGGCGTGCGCGTTGATCACGTCGACGGCTCGCGCGCGGGCGGCGCGGGCGAGGGCGCGGCTTCTGTGGAGGGCGAGAGGGTTCCTTCCGAAGACGAACGGGACGAGGCGCACGGAAGGATGCGCGGCGAACCGTTCGTGCAGCAAGGATTCCTCGCGGCAGCAGAGGAAAACCTCGTGTCCGAGCCGGGCGAGCCCGTCGGTGAGCCACGTGATCGAGTTCGTCGAGCCCCCGATATCCCCCTGATGCGTGATCTCCAGGATTCGGAGCGGTCTCGATCTCACCGCCGTTCTCCGGGGGGGAATCCCTCGGCGGCGCGGATCGCCTCGAGACAGGTAGCCGTGTGGATCGCGACGGTGTCGGCGAGCCGGCGTGCGTAGCCCCCGGCGAGCACGACCGCGACCGGGACGCCTCGCGCCGCGAGTTCCTCGAAGACGATCCGGTCCCTCTCCAGAAGGCCGGCGCGCGTGAGGGAGAGCCCGCCGAGCTGATCTTCCTCGAACGGATCCGCCCCCGCCACGTAGATCGCGAGATCGGGGCGCTCTTCGTCCCGCAATCGAGGGAGGGTCTCTCGGAGAAGATCGAGATACTCCTCGTCTCCCGTTCCGTCCCCAAGCCCGATGTCGAGATCGGAGCGTTCCTTGACGGGGTAGTTGTTTTCTTGATGCATCGAAAAGGTGAAGACCGAATTGTCGGATCGGAAGACGGCCGCCGTCCCGTTCCCCTGATGGAGGTCGAGGTCGACGACGAGTACCTTTCGGGCGAGCCCGTCTCTCTGGGCGGCGCGGGCGGCGATCGCCACGTCGTTCACGTAGCAAAAGCCCTCGGCGCGATCGGGGAAGGCGTGGTGCAGTCCGCCGCCGAGATGGACGCCGACGCCCCTCTCCGCCGCGATGCGCCCCGCGAGGATGCTCCCGCCCGCCGCGAGGCGAAACGCCTC
>VGIW01000148.1 GCA_016867715.1 Candidatus Eisenbacteria bacterium
GCGCCGGACCGCCGATGATGATGTTGGCGTACTGACTCTGCAAGAGAGCCTCCGTTCCCAGCGTCAAGCTGCCGCAATACGCCTGTCCGCCCCCGTGTGCGTCCACGGAGACGCCCGCGGGGATCAGAACCGACGAGGCGACGTTCGGAAAATGCGGCGCCGGATCCTCCCAGTACCACCAGGACTCTCCCCATCCGTTCAGCCGGAGGTCGCCCGAGGACCACCAGGCCCCCCAGGCCGGGTTGCTACCCGGGGGCCCGAACCAGCCCGTCCACGTGAAGTCCTGCGCGGTCGCGGGGCCCGCCGACAGGAGAAGGCCGATCAGAAAGAACCTCGCGAGTGCTCGACGCATGACGCACCTCCTTTTGGTCTGCACGCCGATACCGATCGCACGCGGGAATGATACGCGGAGCGCGTTACGCGAGCGTTACGCATGAAAATCGTGGGCGAGGTTCCGTGCCTCGCGCGGAACGCGCGGCAAGAGCGTTCTCCTCGCGTCCGAGGCCGGTGGATCCGAGTTGACGAACCCGTCCCGAAGTGCTACGTTCATCCCTTCGAGAGGGCGTCCGGGGACCCATCACGCGCACCGGGTCTTCGGACGCTCTCTTTCCCCGGAATGCGTTCCGTACCCGCGCGAGGAGATCCGTTCGTGGCGATTCCGGTCGAGAGAAGCGACCGCATCGTGGTGGCGATCGGCGGAAACGCCCTCATCGGCCATTCGAGCCGCGGGACGATCGGCGAGCAGCGGGAGACGACCCGCCTCACGATGCACGCGGTCGCCGAGCGGATCGCCGCGGGGTACTCGATCGTTCTCACCCACGGGAACGGCCCGGTCGTCGGCAACATCGTGATTCGAAGCGAGGCGGCGGCGCACCAGATTCCCCCGATGCCGCTCGACATCTGCGTCGCCGACTCGTGCGGCGGGATCGGCTACATGATCCAGCAGAGCCTCTTCGGCGAGCTTCGCGCGCTTCAAGTCGATCGCCCGGTCGTCACGCTGATCAACCAAGTCGAGGTCGATCGGAACGACCCGGCGTTCCGGAAACCGTCGAAGCCGATCGGGCCCTTCTACCGCGCCGACCAGGTGGAGGCGATCCGCAAGGAAAAGAGTTGGGAGATGGCCGAGGACAGCGGCCGGGGGTTCCGCCGCGTCGTCCCCTCCCCGAAGCCGGTCGCGATCATCGAGGCGGATGTGGTCCGCTCGCTCGTCGATTCGGGAGCGGTCGTGATCGCGGTGGGCGGAGGCGGGATTCCGGTGCGCCGCATGGAGGACGGCCGTCTCGAGGGGGTGGAAGCGGTGATCGACAAAGACCGCGCGGCGCTCCTCCTCGCGCGCGCGGTCGGCGCGCGCGTCTTCGTCATCCTCACCGCGGTCGCAAACGTCGCGATCCGCTTCGGACGCCCCGACCAGCTCGACCTCGACCGCGTGACCCTTTCCGAGGCGAAGCGCTATCTGGCCGAGGGGGAGTTTCCCGCGGGGAGCATGGGGCCCAAGATCGAGGCGGCGATCGCATTCCTCGAGGAGGGGGGAAAGGGGGTTCTCGTCACCTCCGTCCATCGTCTCGGCGAGGGGATCGAGGGGCGCGCGGGCACCTGGATCCTCCCCGGCTGATCCCCGTTCCGGCCGCTTTCCTCGCTCGCCGTTCTCCCGGTGCGAACGCGGCCCGGCGATCCTTGACACGGGGGCCCTCCGCCCGGGAGACTTTCCGCCGGGAGGTCAAGGCGCGCGCGCGGCGGGCCGATCTTCCCGGATAGGACCTCGTTCCCGATCGGAGCGTCATGTACTGCAAGTACTACGGTTTCTCGGAAGATCCCTTCCAGCTCACCCCCGACCCGTCCTTTCTCTATCTGGACGAGGTGTACCGGGAGGCGCTCGCGCATCTCGAGTATGGGGTGAACACCGGGAAGGGGTATGTGCTCCTCACCGGCGAGGTGGGAACCGGGAAGACCACGATCGTCCACTCCTTCCTCGAGAAGCACCGGCTCGAGCTGATCACGGCGTTCGTCTTCTCGACCACGATGAGCTTCGTCGAGCTTCTCAAGCTCGTGCACGAGGATTTCGACACCGGCGCGGAGGGCGATTCCGAGGCGTTTCTTCTTATCGAGCTCAACCGTTTTCTCCTCAAGAAATATCACGAAGGGGCGAAGACCGTTCTCATCCTCGATGAGGCGCAGAACCTCTCCGAGGAGATGCTCGAGAAGGTCCGGATGCTCTCCAATCTCGAGTCGCGGAAGGCGAAGCTCCTCCAGACGGTCCTCGTCGGGCAGCCGGAGCTCGCGGCGAAGCTCGAAAGGCCGTCTCTTCGCCAGCTCCGGCAGCGGGTGGCGGTCCGCTTCGACATCCCGCCCATGACCGAGGAGAGGACGCTCCGCTACATCGAGCATCGTCTTCGAGTCGTGGGGGCGCCGAACCGCGGTCTCTTCACAGAGGAAGCTCTTCGCAGGATTCACGTCGAGACGTCCGGAATCCCGCGGATGGTGAACGTGATCTGCTCGAACGCGCTCCTTCTCGGGTTCGGCGCGGGGAATAGCCTGATCGACGAGGCACTCGTGCGGGAGGTTGTCGCGGATCTCCGGCGCGGGGTGCCCGCGGCGCCTTCCCCTGAGCCCGCCCCGGAGGCCGCGCAGGAGGACGCGCGTCTTCACGCGTCGATCGACCGCGCCCCGAGGAACGTCGCGATTGCCCTCCCCGCCGCTGCGGAATCGGGCTCGCCGATGACCGCGGAAGAAGCGGCGGCGTACCTTCGCGTCTCCACGAAGACCGCGCGGCATCTTCTTCGGAGGGGGTCGATCCCCGCCTCGAAGGTCGGGCGGGGCTGGAGGGTCTTCCGCGCGGATCTGGACGCCTATGTGAGAAGCCGGGAGGGCCGTCCGCGCGCGGCGCTCGCTCCGGCCGGGGCGATCCCGGGAGAAGGGAACCCGGATCGGGAGGAGGGGGCATGAGGGTCCTTGTCACGGGCGGAGCGGGATACATCGGAAGTCAAACCGTCAAGGAGCTTCTTCGCGAAGGGATCGAGCCGGTCGTCGTCGATGATCTCTCCAAGGGGCACGCGGAGGCGGTTCGCGGCGTCGAGCTCCACGTCATCGCGCTCGAGGACCGCGACCGCATCGCTTCGCTTCTCAAGGAACGGCCGGTCGACGCGGTCGTCCACTTCGCGGCGTTCTGTTACGTGGCCGAGTCGATGGAAGACCCGCTCCGCTATTGGCGGAACAACGTGATCGGTTCCGTCCGTCTCCTCGATGCGGCGGTGGAGGCGGGAGTTCGCAGCTTCGTCTTCTCCTCGTCGTGCGCCACCTATGGGGAGCCGATCGCGATGCCGCTCCGCGAAGATCACCCGCAGAACCCGGTGAACGTATACGGCGACACCAAGCTCGCCGTGGAGAAGCTCCTCCGAAGCCTCGAGGAATCGCACGGGCTCCGCTCGATCGCCCTTCGCTATTTCAACGCGGCAGGAGCCGACCCGGACGGCGAGCTGGGCGAGGACCACGACCCGGAGACCCATCTTATTCCTCTCGTGCTGCAAGTCCCTCTCGGCCTGCGAAAGCAGGCCCTCATCTACGGCGACGACTACGACACGCCGGACGGGACCTGCATCCGCGACTACATCCACACCGTCGATCTCGCCCGCGCGCACATCCTCTCGCTCCGGCATCTCGCCGATGGGGGCGCGAGCGACGCCTTCAACGTCGGCATCGGGAGGGGCTACTCGGTGCGCGAGGTGGTCGAGTGCGCCCGCCGAGTGACCGGACACGCGATCCCCGAGATCGTCGAGGAGAGAAGGCCGGGAGACCCGGCCCGGCTCGTCGCCGCGAGCGACAAGATCCGCCGCGTGCTCTCCTGGGAACCCCGCCTTCCCGAGCTCGAGGACATGGTCCGCACCGCGTGGGAATGGCACCGGAACCATCCGGACGGCTACGCGGTTTGACAAGAGAAGTCCCCTCGACTAGAATTTCGGGCATCGTCCTCTTGTCGGGAAAGGAGTTTCTCTTGCGGAATCCCATTCGGCGCACCATCGTCTTCTCGCTTGCCATGCTCTTCCTCCTCGGCGGGTGCTCCTCGGAGAAGCAGCCGTCGAAGG
>VGIW01000149.1 GCA_016867715.1 Candidatus Eisenbacteria bacterium
CTCCTGCCTCAAATCACCCCAAGAGAACTTCTACGCGCCGACCGAGAACCTCTCCTCATGTCGGTCTTCGAAGACACAGTCAACCGTTTGATCTTCAAAGAAGAAGCGGGTTCGAAAGACGAGAGCAACAAGCGGGAGGCCTTGGCCGAGAAGCCGGGATTCCTCACCTTCTGCGGTAGCGCCCACTTTCCCCTGTCCGCAGGCACGCGAGTTGCTCTGGCAGAAGAACGTGAGCCGGTTCACGTTACGGTGGGTGGGTTTCAGAGAACAGGAAGAAGCCATGCTTCGAAAAGCGTTGATCGCCATGCTCATCAGCCAACAGTTGATCTGGGGCATCTCCCCTGCAATGGCTGGGGACTTCCTGACATCAGACGCCGCAAAGCAATCCCTCATGGAGGCGAGAGGGATGGAGCGGCTCCAAAAGTCCGTTCCCGCCCTGCGAGGCGCTCTCGAGCACGTCGCCGTGGGGACGGGCAAGGACTTCGACGGATCGCCCAGGGTGTGGAAGCTCGCTCTTCTCGAAACCCCGCGCGCATTGACGGAGGAGCCCGGTCGGTTTGCGGATTGGACTCCGCTCTTCGCAACGGAGTATGAAGGAAATGCGGTGCTCGTGTCTGTTCGCAAGCGCGCCGGATCGGAGGGGGCCTTCGACGCCCGCTGGGCCTACGCAGACGGCAGCCTGATTCGAGACGCTTGGGGGCGCGAGATCACTGAAGCGGAGGTGCAGGTGGGCAAGGATCCGGGGGGCAATGCGATCTGGCTGAAGGTGCTCGTCGCGGTCGTTGTTATCTGCATCACCACGGATCCTGAATTCGGTTGGGAAGTCGAAGGATATGGAGTGCGCGTGAGGTTCAGCGGTAGCTGCTGATCGAGCAGGAGAGCTCCGCCCCCTCTCGGGGGCGGAGCGCCATCTCTATTCGTACTTGCAGCGTCGAGCGCTTCCGCAGACGCCGGGGACAAGGGCGGGCTTTCGACCCCGCGGAGCAGAAAGGAGGGAGGCTAGTTTCTCATGCAGATCCACTTTCGTTTCGACCTTACCAACCTAAATCTCCCCCTGTTGGCCGGCCTGGTCGGGCTTGTGATTCTGCTCACTAGGCCCTTCCTGCGGAGAAGGATCGAAGCGATTCTCCGCAGGTACACCTTCGAGAAGTACAAGTTCAAGGAGATCGTGACGAGAATGCGGAGAAGGATCGAAGCGATTCTCCGCAGGTACAGTGGTCCAACCTCCCTTTTCCAAAGTACCGTCCGGGCCCCCTCGCTCGCTCCCTTCCTCCAACGAGCCGTCCGGATTCCCGTGTTCGGTCCGTTCCTCCGCGCAGTTCTCCCGAATCGGCTCTTCGGCTGCGAGGCCCCGCCGATTGTCGAGGTCATCCGCTATTCGGCCCTGGCAGAGATTGTGGCGCTGGTCGGATTTCTAGTCGGCGTGGTCTTGTATGCCTTGCTTGAAGCTGTTCGCGAGATCCGAACGGGAGGGGAAGCTGACGTCCACATTCACTTCTTGGAGCTCTTCTTTCATCCGGTCGTCCTCCCTCTCTCTGTCGGCCTTCCGATCCTTCTCTTCACCGTCTTCCACTGGCGGCGGCGGATGAAGCGCTCGATCAAGGAGCTCGGGTTCGCCTGGGAGCGGCGAGAAGCGTGGCGTCTTCTCCTGGGGCTCGCCGCTGCCTTGGCGCTCATCGGGGGGACGCTCGCGCTTAGCGTCGCGATCGGCGGGCTTCGGGTTTCGGTCGGAGGAAACCCCTCGGCGTCGGTCTGGCGGATTCCGGTTGTTCTCGTCTTCGTGGCGCTCTACGAGGAGGTTGTCTTCCGGGGGTACCTCCTTCAGGGGCTTCGCCTGCAGAAGACGACCCGCTGGTCGATTCTCGTGACGTCGTTCCTTTTCTCCCTCGCTCACATGCAGTACCTGCTTCTCGGTTGGTGGCTCTCGCTCTTGGCCGTGCTGGACCTCTTCGCGTTCGCCGTCCTCGTCGCGGTCGCTCGGGTCGTAAGCGGAGGTCTCGCGCTCCCGATCGGGATCCATCTCGGATGGAATCTGCTCGGATGGGCTCTCGGGGGGATGGAGAGCGATCTTTTCGGCCAGCCGTCGCCGTGGCTCCGGCTCGACTACTCGGGCGCGTCGAAGCTTCTCGTCGGAACTCCGGGAACGGGGGGGCTTCTCGATGCCCTTCTCGCCGTCACGGTCGCAGGGATCGTGTGGCGGAGGTTCCGCGATCACCCGGAAATGCACGCCGCACCGGTGTGGGTCGAGCCGGCCTCCGATCGGTAGCAGGATTCGGTTTTGGGATTGGGCCAACCGTCCGTTCGACCCTCTACCGCCGGATGCGGGTGCTCGGGATGCGGGACCGCTGACCGGCTGTGTCATGAGAAAATCGAGAATCGCGTGAGATTCTCATGAGACAGGAGAGGGAGAGCGCCGGATCGGGCTCCTTCTCTCGTGTCCCGATCGCCGGAACTACCCCTCCCTAGCCGCCCGGCCGGCCCTCCGTTCATCCACCGCCCGAGGCCGGGATCACGGTCCTTCCTCGCAGGCGGAAGATCTTCTCTCCGTCCCCGGGTGAACCTCCCGCAGATTCGGTCGATCAAACTCATTGCGAAACAACGGGTTGAGCGATCGAGCCGCGCGCCATTCGGCCGAGTCTACCCCGATAGCCACGGGGGCGCTCTCCCGTGGCTCCTGAGAGACCGGTGCCAGGTGACCGGGGAGAGCGCCCGCATGCCCTGAACGCCACCTATTCTTTAGCAATCTGTTTCGATTCTGGCATTCTTTGTGCTCTTGGCTCATGGTGCCGGCACGGTAAGAAGGTCCCGGACGCGGTCCTCGAATCCCGCCGGGTCTTCGAGGCGAATAGATTCTCTTCTTGGAGGTTGGGCACAGAACAAACAGCGTGGTCTAGGCAGAGGTCGGGAGCGGGAGGAGGTTCCGACGAACCTCCCCGCTCCCGAAGCGAAACCAGGGGGTAGAGACCCATGACGCTTCGATCGATCCACTTCGCTTCGGTTCTCCTCTTTCTCCTCGCGAATCTTCTCGTCGCGCTCTTCGTTCTCCCGAGTCCGGCGCTCGGCGAACAAGAGCCGGAACCGGTTCAGCCGGTTTATCTCTTCACGTATCCGCGGGGGTCCACGCCGGAGCTGATCTCGGACCTGCCGCCGGGGGAAGGCGGCTGGAGGGAGCACGCGGGGATCGTGACGATCCCCGCGACGGAGGAGATCTACTTCTACGACCTCGACTTCGACAACATCAAGGTCATCGACCCGATGGACGGCTCCCTCCTTCGTCTTGTCGACGGCGCTCTGGACGAGACAGAACGCTCCCACCTTTGGCATAAGCCGCCTTGGGACATGGTCGTTGCGCCGGACGGGACGATCACGCTGTTGTTGGTGGGTGGGGGCGGTGGGCAGGAAAGTCTGGACTTCCGCCGGCTCTCTCCGGGCGACACACGCTGGACCCAGGTGGTGCGCGTCGGCGTCCGCGCCCTAGGCCTGGAACCGGTGGGCCACGCTTATTACCTGGACGTAGGGCCTGATGGTTCCGTTTACGTGTTTTTCTCCAGAAACGATCGAAGCGTCCCACTCGACACCCTCGCAGCTCGTGTTTCTGGAGAACGCCTCTCGGACATCTGGGAGGGCACGACTTCCACTGTCGTCGGCGCGGATGGCCTTTTCTATTCCTTTAATTGCCGCATCCCGGATGAGGGGGGATGCGAACGATTG
Source organism: Candidatus Eisenbacteria bacterium (assembly GCA_016867715.1). Lineage (NCBI taxonomy): Bacteria > Candidatus Eiseniibacteriota > Candidatus Eiseniibacteriota bacterium. Next base: position 3,712 of record VGIW01000149.1, read on the forward strand.
GAGAACTGCCTCGTCCGTGTCCGTGACAGGGACGGACACCTCCTTCGGAGCTTTGAAGGACGGGAGGGAGGGGTTTTGGGTGTGTCGGCGAATGGCTACATCGCTTTCTACGGCGACAAAATCCAGGTGACCGATCCCCAGGGGAAACTCGTTGCCGTCGCTCGGTATCCGGCCACTCGCGGAAGGCCGGAGCGGATGTTATGCGGAATGCAATCGGAGTTTTTCCTCTCTCCTGCTGGAAGGTTCTACTCCTGCCACGTCACCAAGGAAGGTCTCGAGGTCTATCTCCACTGGAAGGAGGAGTGACATGAAAGGGAGAAGATTCCTTCTCGGATTGTGCATTCTCTTCT
>VGIW01000150.1 GCA_016867715.1 Candidatus Eisenbacteria bacterium
TCCGCATCGCTTCGGCCGGATCGAAATCGCCGGCGATGACGAGCGTCGCGTTCGACGGGACGTAGTTCGCCCGGTAGAAGGCGACCATCTCGCGCCTCCTGATCCGCCGTACATCCGCTTCCCAGCCGACCGTCGGCCAGCGATAACCGTGCGTCTGGAAAGCGGCCGCCGTCACCTCGCGGTCGAGAAGCGTCTCCGGGTCGTTCTCCCCGCCGTGAAGCTCCGAGACGATCACGGTCCGCTCCGACTCGAACTCGGCCGGATCGATCCGGCTCCGCACCATCCGTTCCGATTCGAGCGTGAGCGCGAGGTCGAGATGCTCTTTCGGCAACGTTTCGAAGTAGGTCGTTTGGTCGATCCAGGTGTAGCCGTTCCAATAGCCGCCGCGCCTCTCGATCAGGTTCTTCATCTCCCGCTTCGAGAAGCGCGCGGTTCCCTTGAAGTTCATATGTTCGAGCCAGTGAGCGATTCCGGTCGCGCCCGGCGTCTCGTCGGCGGAGCCGACCGCGTACCAGCACCAGACGCTCACGATGGGAGCCGAACGGACCGGGCGAAGAAGAACGGTGAGGCCGTTCGGGAGACGCCGCTCGAGAACCCGCGAGGAGGCGCGCCGGCTCAACGAACGACCGCCTGCGCAACGGCGAGGTTCCCCGCCTCGTCCGCCACGCGGAGCGCCACGACGCTCCCCTCTTCCTTGCCGGCGGGGACGGTGAAGTCGAACTCCTCCTTCCGGTCGTCGAAGATCTCGTCCTTCGGATCGACCGGCCGCCACTCCCCCGCACCGACCGCGACCTCGGCGGTTCGAAGAGCGCTCGCCGCGTCGCGCGCCTCGGCGCGGACTCGAATCCGATCCCCGTCGCGCTCCGCCGAAAACCCGACGATCTCGGGCGGCGTGTTGTCGACGAGGAAGGGCTCGCTCACGCGCTCCCCTTCGCCCGCGGTCGCATCCGAGTTGGAGAGGCGGTCGCGCGCGACGACCCGCACGCGGTAGAAGCCGTCGGGCATCGAGCGGGTGTCCCACGAATAGAAGTCGAACTCGATCCCCTCCTCGAGAAGGAGCCAATCGCGATCCCCCTCCGCGCGCGTGTAGAGGTCGTATCGAAGATCGTCCCCGTTCGCGTCGGACGCCTGCCACCGCGCGGTGCGGATCGACCGCGCCCAGACCTCGACCGCCTCGCGCCGCGCTTTCTCCTCCGTCTCGGTCGGCAAGAGCTCGACGCGGGCGCCGTCGGGAAGAAACTGAAAGAGCGGCGTCGGACGCGGGTCCGCGGGCCCGTCGTAGAACGGCTCGCCGGTCCAGGTCACGCTGAGCGCCAACACTTGAGGCGGTAAGTTATGTTCCTTGTACGCGATCGAGACCCGATCGATGCGCGGGCTCTCCTCCCCCTTCCCCTCCAGCTCGATGCGCCACTGGAGAAAGCGCGCGGGCGGCGATTGGATGCGCCCTCCGTTCTCCCCTTCGCCGATCGGCTGCCACTCGCTCCACGTGTCGTCGGGGCTCTCCCGATTTCCGCTCCTGGTCGAGAAGACCGCGCGGGTTCCGCCGGGAACATCTCCCCACCAGCGGAGAATCCCGAAGCGCGCGAGGTTCACGGCATCCCGCACCTTCGAATCGTACATCCCCGTTTGGCTCCGCTCCGGTCCGAGGCGGTAGAGGTTCCCCTGATTGCCGGTCGCGACGAACATCCCCTCGTCGGTCCGCTCGATCGCGAGGACTTGCGATTCGACCATCCTCCGGATCTCCGTCGCCTCGCCCCCCTCCGACACGCGGACGAGCGATCCGGGCGTGCCGGTTCCGACGAGCACGGAACCCTCCGCGCCCGGAGCGATCGCGTAGATGAACTCGGCGTCCGATTGCCAGTGGAGAACCGCGGTCCCGTTCGGCTCGATCCGATAGAGAAGCGCTTTCTTCGTCTGCTGGCGCCCTCCTCCATTCGTCCCCGGCTCCTCGCTCCCCGAGCATCCGGCCCAGATCCTCCCCTTCTCGTCGAGATGGAGAGCGCCCACTTCGGCGCGTGGAGAATCGAAGAGAACGCGCGCATTCCCCTTCTTGTCGACCGACAGAAGGAGACCCGCCCCCTCCCCGCCGAGGAGAAACCGATCGTCCTTCCGGTCGTAGAGGATGCAGAGCACGTTCGTTTCCGGAGAGTCATAGAAGAGCTCCGCGTTCCCGGAGGGGTCGATCCGATAGACTTTCCCTTGCTCACCGGTCGCCGCGTACAGGTTTCCCTTGTCGTCGAACGCAAGATCCCACACGTAGCGCTCCGGACTGTCGAAGAACGTGCGCGCGTTTCCGTCCCGATCGACGATGTAGACGATCCCGTCCGGAGAAGTTCCCGCGTAAAGGTTCCCCCTCGCGTCGAGCGCGAGCGAGAGGATATCAAGCTCGAGCGAATCGAAGAGAAGGACGCTCTTGCCGGATCGTTCCACCTTGAAGATTTTTCCCTGGTCCCCCGTGCCGGCGTAGAGGCCGCCCCGCCCGTCCGGGAGGAGCGACCAGACGTAGTACTCGGAGATCGTGCCCGCCGGCTCGAAGCGCGGGGCGAGCTCGAGGGACCCGAGCGGTCCGATCGTGAGATCCGTCGGCGTCCCCTCCGCGGCGCTCTCGCGGCCGGACACGTCCCAACGGGCGGTCCTCACCGCCCCGGGCTCGCCGGCCAAGAGGAGGACTCCGACCCCGGCGAGGACGAGAAGCTTCGTCTTGTTCATCGTTCGACTCCCTGTTCGAGAGAGCGGCGGCCTCACGGCGCCGCACGATCCACGACGATCGGAAGGGAGCGGCATCCGGAGACGAACGCATCGACGCGAATCGTCTCCGAGGCGAGCACGCTCCCCTTCACGTAGTTGCCGTCGTCCGCGTGGAGGTCCGTCCCGAGAACGGCGAGCCTCGAGGCGGGAAGGCCCGGCATCTCGCGGCCGTCGACCGTCACGCCTTTCGCCTCGCTGAAGAGCTGCACGAACACGCTTTCGTTCGTCCGCATCTCGCGGAGAATCCGGACGAGCCCGTTGATGTCCTTCGTGGCGAACCGGTTCGGCGCGCGCTTCGAGTCCCAGTCCTCCGAAAAGGCCGCGTCGCACGCGCGAAGAAGGAGCTTCCCGTCGGGGAGATCGGCGGGGAGCGTGACCTCGAAGCGGCGCGTCTCCGTCTCGTCCTGGTAGTAGCGGAGCGTGACCGCGCCGCGCACGGTTTCTCCCGGACGAAGCCGGCCCTTCTCGATATCGAGCCGCTCGATCCGCGCCGAGCGACGCCCGTCCTCCACAGTCACTTCGGCGCGCACGCGGTTCACCCTCGGCCGCGCGAGGTTGTTGCTCGCGAGAACGCGAAGCGGGACGAGGATGTCGTCCTCCATCTCGTCGAGGACCGAGGCGGACGAGTAGACGTTCTCCCGCTCGAGATCGTCCGCCCCCTCCAGATCGACGAAGAGACGCATGCGGACCGTGTGCTCGCCGATCGCGCGCTCTCTGTGCACCACGGAGTTGCGGACCGCCCACGAGACGAGGAGCGGCGTGAGCCGTTTGTCGTCCATCGCGTCGTAGCGGTACTCGCGCCGGCCGAACCCGGGGGACGTGACGGTCACCTCGATCGGAATCGTCGGCGGCTCGATCCCGAGGCGCCCCGCCACCCCCGCGCGCCGATCCTCGAGGAGCGCGCCGACCGTCTCCAGTGGGGACCCGAGCTTGAACGAGACGGCGAGGCTCGGGATTCGCGCGTGGACCTCCGCCGAGACGAGCGGGAGGTTCACGCTCCCCGCGTGGAAGAGAGGATGGCCGAAGGCGAGCACGCGGTCGTCTTCCACCCACGTGATCGTGCCG
>VGIW01000151.1 GCA_016867715.1 Candidatus Eisenbacteria bacterium
CGCCACGAGCGGATCTTCCGCCGGGGGGAAGGCGCCTTCCGGTCGTTCGCATCTGTTCTCTAGCCGCGCTCCCTGCGCTCTTGGCGGGCTCGTCGATCAGGCCCCGAGGGGGAGGTCGGCCCGCCGAGCGAGCACGAACGAGCCCAGGTTGTCTCCGTATTGGGGAACGTCACCGCGGTGGGTGGCGACGGTGGGAACGGAGGGCCCCGGAGCCGAGGGGCGGGGCTCGCTTGCTCAAACATGCCGCGCGCGGCGCGCGGCAACTCGCCGCTCTGCCCCGCCCCCCGTCTCCGGAGGAAGACAAACCTGAGCGCCTGCGGTTTCAGGCCGCCTTGCCCGAAGAGGGGCGGGGCCGTATGCTGGGGTCATGCGGCGCGCGATCGACGATTTCCTGAAGGGCCTCGAGGAACGGCGCTACTCGCCGCGCACGGTCGAGGCGTACCGGCGGGACCTTCGCGCATGGCACACATTTGCCATGAAGGAGATGGGGGAGGAGGAGCCGGCGCTCCGAGACGTGACGTCGTCCCTTCTTCGATCGTATCTCGCCCGCCTCTACGACCGCCGCCTCGCCAAGACCACCCGGCATCGCGCGCTCGCGGCGATCAAGTCGTTCTTCAAGGATTGCCATCGCCGCGGTCTCGTCGATGCGAGCCCCGCCGCGTTCCTCACATTTCCGAAAGCGGAGAGAAAGCTCCCCTCGTTCCTCTCGCCCGACGAGATCGATCGCCTCGTCTCGCTCCCCGAGGGAGTGTGGGCGGCGCGCGACCTCGCGCTCATCGAGATGATCTACGGCGCCGGCATCCGCCTCGCGGAAGCGGCCGCGCTGGACATCGGCAGCATCGATCTCGACGCCCGCGAGGCGCGCGTTCTCGGCAAGGGGAACCGGGAACGGATCGTCCCCTTCGGGCGAGAGGCGGCGCGCGCGGTGCGCGCGTACCTCGCGGTGCGGCACGCGACGAACGCCGGGCGCTCCCGCGTCGGAAGGAGCGAGCCGCTCTTCTTGAACCGCCGGGGCGGACGCCTCTCGCGGCGCGGGATCGAGCGGCGCGTCGGGCGCTACCTCCGCCTCGTCGGCGAGGGACTCACCGTCCACTCGCTCCGCCATTCGTTCGCGACCCACCTCCTCGACAGGGGAGCGGACCTTCGCGCCGTGCAGGAGCTCCTCGGCCATCGCCGCCTCTCGAGCACGCAGCGCTACACCCACACGACCGCGGAGACGCTCCTCCGGGCGTACCGCCGCGCCCACCCGCGCGCGGAATAGGAGAACGACCATGCACGCGACGACGATCCTCGCGGTTCGAAGAGGAGCCGCGGCGGCGATGGGAGGGGACGGCCAGGTCACCCTCGAGAAGCAGATCATGAAGGCGAGAGCCCGCAAGGTGCGCCGCATCCACGACGGGCGGATCCTCGTCGGCTTCGCAGGCGCGGTCGCCGACGCCTTCACCCTCTTCGAACGCCTCGAAACGAAGCTCGAGGCGCACGCGGGGAACCTTCCCCGCGCCGCGGTCGAGCTCGCGCGCGACTGGCGGACCGACCGGATGCTCCGCCGGCTCGAGGCGCTCCTCGCGGCGATGGACAAGGAGCACACCCTTCTCATCTCCGGGACCGGCGAGGTGATCGAACCGGACGACGGCCTCCTCGGGATCGGAAGCGGAGGAGGGTACGCCCTCGCCGCCGCGCGCGGACTTCTCCGGCACACCGATCTTCCGCCGGGGCGGATCGTCGAGGAGTCGCTCCGGATCGCGGCCGGCCTCTGCGTCTACACGAACGAGGAGATCGTCGTGGAGGAACTCGCATGAACGTTTCTGGTCTCAAGGATCTCCCCGCGCCGCGGGCGATCGTCCGCGAGCTCGACCGCTTCATCGTCGGGCAGGAGAAAGCGAAGCGGGCGGTGGCGATCGCCCTTCGGAACCGTTGGAGGCGGCGCGAGGCGCCCGAGCCGATCCGAAAGGAGATCCTCCCCGCCAACATCCTCATGATCGGCCCGACCGGCGTCGGGAAGACGGAGATCGCGCGCCGTCTCGCGCAAGCGGCGCACGCCCCGTTTCTCAAGGTCGAGGCCTCGAAGTACACCGAGGTCGGGTACGTCGGCCGCGACGTCGAGTCGATGGTGCGCGATCTTCTCGAGATCGGGATCGGCGAGGTCGAGAAGGAGATTCGGGCGGAGGCGGCCGCCGAGGCCGAGCGCCGCGCGGAGGCGAAGCTCCTCGCTCTTCTTTCCGCGGAAGAGCCGGCAGGGCAAGCCGCGCCTCCCGGAGTGATCGCGGTCGATCCGTCCGGGATCGCCTCGCCCGCGGAGGGAACGAGAGAGGAGCCGCTGCTCGATCGGCTCCGCGCGGGAGCGCTCGAGGAGCGCCTCGTCACGATCGAGATCGCGGAGAAGGGAACGCCCCTCTTCAACCTCTTCGCGGCGAGCGGAATGGGCGCGGTCGACGCCGACGTCCAGAAGACCCTCGAGCATCTCGTCCCGAAGAAGAAGAAAAGAAGCCGCATCCGCGTTCGCGAGGCGAGGAGGATCCTCGTCGAGGAAGAGCTCGACTCGCTCGTCGATCGGGATCGGGCGGTAGAGGAGGGGAAGAGACGCACCGAGGAGGCGGGGATCATCTTCCTCGACGAGATCGACAAGATCGTCGGAAGCGGGCGGGACCACGGGCCGGACGTCTCGCGCGAGGGAGTGCAGCGGGACCTCCTCCCGATCGTCGAGGGCTCGCAGGTGCAGACCAAGTACGGGATGATCGCGACCGACCACATCCTCTTCATCGGGGCGGGCGCGTTCCATCAGGCCCGTCCCTCCGACCTCATCCCTGAGCTCCAGGGGCGCTTCCCGATCCGGGTCGAGCTTCAGGCGCTGACGGCGGCCGACTTCGTCCGAATCTTGAAGGAACCGGAAAATTCGCTCATCAAGCAATATGCCGCGCTCGTCTCCGCCGAGGGGGCGGAGCTCCTCTTCGAAGAAGAGGCGATCGACGCGATCGCGCGCCTGGCCGAGACGGTGAACGACCGGACGGAGAACATCGGCGCGCGGCGACTCCACACGCTCCTCTCGGCGCTTCTCGAGAAGGAACTCTTCGATCTTCCCGACCGCGGAGAGAAGACGATCGTCGTCGACGCCGCGAGGGTGGAGGAGAGGCTGGGGACGATCGCGCGCGACGGAGACCAGAGCCGGTTTATACTGTAGCCCAGAATAGGCGAACGGGCGCACACGAAAAGGAGAGAGCATGCCGAAGAAGGACTTTCTCTCGATCGCCGACTTGGACCGCCCCGGTCTGGAGCGCCTCCTCCGCCGGGGCCTCGAGATGAAGAAGGCACGAAAGGAGGGGAGGGAGAAACGGACGCTCGAGGGGAAGATCCTCGGGCTCATCTTCCACAAGCCGAGCCTTCGGACGCGGGTCAGCTTCGAGGCGGGGATGATGCACCTCGGCGGGCACACGATCTACCTCACCGACAAGGAGATCGGGATCGGCTCGCGCGAGGCGGTGGGGGACGTGGGCGAGGTCCTCGGGCGCTACCTCGACGCGGTCATGATCCGCACGTTCGACCACAAGATCGCGGTCGACCTTGCGCGGCACGCGCCGATCCCGGTGATCAACGGCCTCACCGACCTCCTGCATCCGTGCCAGATCCTCGCCGACATTCTCACCGTGATCGAGCACCGCGGGAACATCGAGAACCGGATCGTTTCGTTCTTCGGCGACGGGAACAACGTCGCCCACTCGTGGATCAACGCCGCGGGGCTTCTCCCCTTCGCGCTCCGGATCGCCGTCCCCGAGGGGTTCGAGCCGAGCGC
>VGIW01000152.1 GCA_016867715.1 Candidatus Eisenbacteria bacterium
CGATCGTTCCCGGGAACCCGACGAGTATCGACGCGCCGAGCGAGCCGACGTCGATCCCGAGCTCGAGCGCGTTCGTGCTCGACACCGCGAGAAGATCGCCCGAGAAGAGCCTCCTCTCGATCTCCCTTCTCTCTTCGGGGAGGTAGCCGCCGCGATAGACCGCGATTCGCCCGGCGAGTCTCTTCGCGCGCCGCTCGAGATCCTCCCGCGCGTAGCGATAGACGAGCTCGGCGGTGATCCGCGCGCGCGCGAAGAGAATCGTCGGCACTCCCTCGCGAACGAGGCGAACGAGAAGATCCTTCCCCTCCACGTTCGAGCTTCGCCTCTCCACGCCGTTCGGATCGAGGAAGGGAGGGTTCCAGAGGACGAACCGCTTCGGCCCGCGCGGGGATCCGTCGCGATCAACGACGAGGACTTCTCCCCCGACAAGCCGGCTCGCGAGCTCGCGCGGGTTGGCGATCGTCGCCGAAGAGCAGAGGAAGACCGGATCGGATCCGTAGTGGCGCGCGATCCTTCGGAGCCGGCGGATCACGTTCCCGACGTTCGAGCCGAAGATCCCGCGGTACGCGTGGATCTCGTCGAGCACGACGAAACGGAGCTCGGAGAAGAAACGGCTCCACGCCGGGTGGTTCGGAAGGACGCCCGCGTGAAGCATGTCCGGATTCGAAAGGATGATCCGGCCGCGGTCGCGGAGCTTTCGGCGCCCGTAGCGAGACGTGTCCCCGTCGTACGTCCCGGCGGGAATCGCCTCGGCGAACGAAGGATCCGTTTCGAGAAGCCGCGTGAGGCCGCGGAGCTGATCCTGCGCGAGCGCCTTCGTGGGAAAAAGATAGAGCGCGGTTCCGGCCCCCTCGGCGAGGCTCTCGAGAACGGGAATGTTGTAGCAAAGGGTCTTCCCGCTCGCAGTTCCGGTCACGATGACGACGTTCTTTCCGGCGCGCGCCGCTTCGATCGCCTCTCCCTGATGCGCGTAAAGGCGCTCGATCCCGATCGAGGCGAGCGCTCTTCGGATCGGATCCCGAAGGGGGATTTCCGGTTCCGCGTAGACGGCCGCTCGCGCGGGGATCTCCTCGACGTGCACGATTCGCCCGGCGAAGCGGCGATCGTGGCGGATCTCCTCGAGCACTTCCGAGAGTTTAGAGGTCAAGCGTTTGAGCCTCCTCGCCGGCCTTCGGGATACCGAGAAGCTCCTGCATCCTCTTCGCGCCTCGGACCGCCTGTCCGGCGTAGCAGTTGTTGAAGAAGACGAAGGTCCGTCCGGCGGCTCGATCGAGCTCCCGGGCGCGCCCGACCCATTCCTTCAGCTCGTCGTCCGAGTAGAGCCAATCGTAACGGTCCCCCGACCCCTCGTTCCCCCACCACGCCTTTGCGTTCCTGCCGTGGAGGCGCACGTACCCGACGCCGTTCGTCGCCCGCGCGACCGGGGGCATGAGGCCGGGGAGAGAGGGCTCGTCGACCGAGCAGAAGCCGATTCTTTCATCTTCAAGAAAACGGTACGTCTCCTCCTTGTCCCATTCGGCCCGGCGGAACTCGACGAAGAGCGGGTCTTCGGACGGGAGGAGGGATCGGACGAGGGAGAGGTAGCGCCGCTCGTCCGTCCCCTCGCGAAAGCTCCAGGGGAACTGCGCGAGCCAGCCGGCGAACTTCCCCGAGGCACGGAGGGGCTCTGCGGCCCGTCGAAGATTCGCGATCGACTCTCCGGGGTCTTTCCTCTTGTGCGTGACCGCCTCGTGAAGCTTGAGGATAAACGGATACCGCTCCGGGGCGAGACGCGCCCATCGCTCGAAGAGGGAAGGCGCGGGGATCCGATAGTAGGTCGAGTTCACCTCGAGAGCGGGGAAGTGCCGGAGATACCAGGCGAGATGGTCCGATTTCTTGAGGTACGACGGATAGAAGACGCCGACCCAGTCGTCGAACCGGAATCCGGATGTCCCGACGAAAATCACAAGAGCCTCGCTTTCCGAAGCGCGCGCTCGCCGAAGCGGTCGCGGACGGCGTCGAACACGCCGAGCGCCTCTCGATACCGTCCGCGCCCGGGATCGAGCGCAAGCTCCTCTTCGCGAAAAGGAACGCGCGCGAGCCCCGCGAGGCCGACCCCGACGAGGCGCAAGGGCTTCCCCTCGCCGAAGCGTCTCGCGCCGTCCCTCGCGAGATGGAGAAGAGACTTCTCGTCGTTCATCCGCTCGGGAAGGGTCCGGCTCCTCTCGATCGTCCGGAAATCGGGAAAGCGAAGCTTGATGTGAAAAACGTTCCCCGCGAGGCGTTCGCGGCGGAGACGGCGCGCGAGCTTCTCGGAGAGGAAGAGGAGGGCGGCGTCGATCGTCTCCGGATCGTCGGTGTCTCTCGGGAACGTCCGCTCGTTGCTCATCGACTGCGGATCGGGCGCGTCCCGATAGGGGACGACGGGGAAGTCCTCTCTCCCCCGCGCGAGGCGCGAGAGGAGCGGACCGTTCTTCCCGAAACGTCTTCGTAGAAGCGCCTCGTCCGCGGAGGCGAGATCGCCGATCGTCGCGATCCCGAGCCTGCGAAGACTCTCGGCGGTCTTCTCGCCCACGCCCCCCATCGCGGTCGCCGGAAGCGGATGGACGATTTCGGCGATCCGTTCCGCGGGGATCATCCGATAGCCGTCCGGCTTCGCGAGGCGCGAGGCGATCTTCGCGATCGTCTTCGTGGGCCCTCCGCCGACCGATGCGGCAAGCCCGAACGCGGAGCGGATCTCCCATCGGATCGCGCGCGCGAGGCTCTCCGCGCGTGCCCAATTCAAGCGCTCCTCCGTGAGGTCGAGGTACGACTCGTCGACCGACGCCGGCTCGACCCGATCGCAGAGCCGGCAAAGAATCCGGAGAATGCCTGCGGAAATCTGCGTGTAGACTCCCGGCCGCGAGGGGAGAACGATCGCGTCCGGAGCAAGAGAGAACGCGCGCCCGGCCGGCATGCCCGACCGAACTCCGAAGCGGCGCGCCTCGTAGGAGCAAGCGACGACCACACCCCTTCCCGCGGGGGATCCTCCGACGAGGACCGGCTTCCCCTCGAGCCTCGGATCGAGAGCGCGCTCGATCGACACGAAGAAGGAATCCATGTCGACATGAAGAATTCGGCTCCGCCCCTCTACGGGAGCCGCCCTTCGCTTAGGAAACCCGTCTCGATCAACCACTCCTCCACCTTCCCCACGAGATCGAACGCATGCTCCGTGCAGAGATGGTTCGCGTCCTCGTAATAGACGAGCTTCTTCTTCCCCTTCGCCTCATCGAAGATCCTCTTCGCGTCCGCCCCCGGAATGATCGTGTCTTCTCCTCCCCCGACGACGAGAATCGGCGCGCGCACCTTCTCGACGAGACCGCGCACGGAGAACGCCCCCGCCCAATCCCTGTACGCCTTCTCCGAATCGGTCTTCAGAAGGTATTTCATCTGTTCCTGGAGAATGGGACGCATGTACTCGCCGTAGCTTGCGAGATCATAGGGGGCTGAGAGCGTGACGACGACCGCGGTCCTCGCCTCCTCCGCGGCGATCCGGATCGCGAGGTTCCCGCCCAACGAGACGCCGAAGAGGCCGATTCGGTTCGGATCGATTCTCTCGTCGCGCGCAAGATAGTTGAAGAGCGAAGCGCCGACACCCTCGTCGTCGATCCCCATCGGGAGGCGATCCCACGTCTCGCCGATTCCGGGGCCGTCGTAGGCGAGCGTTCCGACCCCGCGCCGAGCGAGCCCGTCGGCGAAGAAGTGCATCTCCTCCTTGCAGCTGTCCGCCC
>VGIW01000153.1 GCA_016867715.1 Candidatus Eisenbacteria bacterium
CGAGGAGGACCTACGATGGATTCCCCGCATTTCCGATGCACCCGCTCGGAAAGCAGATCCAGGCGATCGAGCTCGTGTCGGGAAGACCGGTCGTCGCGATCACCGTAAACCACGAGGGCCTCGCGCGGGAGGAGATCCCGTTCGTCTGCGACGCGATCGCGCGCGCGACCGGCCTTCCCGCGTTCGATGTCCTTCTGGACGGCGCCGGGCCTCTCGCCGCGATCCTCCTCGACCGGATTCCCGAGGCGCACGACCCCCCGCACCGGTGATGCGAACGCGCCTCCGATCCGGTATCATGACGGAACCGGCGAGGCGACCCAGCCGCGGACAAGCGGGAGGCGCGCGTGCAACCGAGAAAGAAACCCGAGGCGCCGAGCGGGAAGCGCCCGGCGAACGCTTCACGTCCGAAGGATCCACTTGATGCTCTTCACGCCTTCGATCGTCTCGAGGTCGGACCGGTCGAGGTGCGAAGAGACCGCCTCACGGCCCCGTACGCCGTCGTGCGCGGCCGCGCCAAGGACTCGATCGACCTCGTCTATCGTTTCGAGGAGCCGGTCTTCGATCCGAAGAGCCCCTCCGACCGAAACCTCGCCTCGATGGCCGCGGCGCAGGTCGCGCTGAACTACGGCCTCTTCTGCCGCGAGATCGTCTTTCGCGGGGCGTTCGACGAGACGGACCGGCGTTTCCTCGCGGAGATGGCCGAGAACACGGCGCGTGAGATCTACGTCAAGAAGTTCCTGGAGCCGAACCCGTTTCTCGTCGGGGCCGGGCTCGGCATTCCGGCTCTCCCGCGGGAGAATTACCTCCGCGCCTCCCTCCTCTTTCCGGACGCGGAACCGGCCGGGAAGATCTCGTGGAGGATCGACTCCGCCGATCGGAATCGCTGCGCGGTCCTCTCCAGCGGCGGAAAGGATAGCCTCCTCACCTACGGGCTCTTGAACGAGCTCGGCTACGAGGTCCACCCGATCTTCGGGAACGAGTCGGGGAGGCACTGGTTCACCGCTCTCAACGCGTTTCGCCACTTCCAGAAGAACGTTCCCCACACCGCGCGCGTCTGGATGAACTCGGACCGCCTGTTCTCGTGGATGCTGCGGCGCCTCCCCTTCATCCGCGCCGACTTCGCGAGCGTCCGCTCGGATGAGTACCCGATCCGCCTTTGGACCGTCGCGGTCTTTCTCTTCGGCGCGCTCCCCCTCGCGCGCGCGCGCCGCGCGGGGCGCATCCTCATCGGCGACGAGTACGACACGACCGTTCGCGCGAGCCACAAGGGGATCGAGCACTACGACGGGCTCTTCGACCAATCTCGCTTCTTCGACAACGCCCTCTCTCGTTACTATGGCCGTAAAGGATGGGCGCTCTCGCAGTTCTCGGTTCTCCGTCCGCTCTCGGAGCTCCTCATCGAGAAGACACTCTACGAGCGTTATCCGGCGCTCGTCGAACAGCAGGTCTCGTGCCACGCCACGCACATCGAGGGAGGCCGCGTCTTCCCCTGCGGGCGCTGCGAGAAGTGCCGCCGGATCGTCGGGATGATCCTCGCCGTCGGAGGGGACCCGGGCCTTCTCGGATACAAACCGGAGCAGATCGAGACCTGCCTCGCGGATCTCCCGTTGAAGGGGGCGCATCAGGAGGAGGCGAGCCTGCACATGGCGCTTCGGCTCCTCGAGAAGCGCGGCCGCATCTCCCTGACCCCCCGGGAGCGGAAACGCGTCCGCTCCCGTCCCGAGGCGCTCCAACTTCGTTTCGATCCGATTCGTTCGCCCATCGAGGGAATCCCGATCGAGATGCGGATCCCGCTCTACCGGATTCTCCTCGAGCACGCGGAGGGAGCGGTGCGGCGGAAGGGGCGCGCTTGGGAGGCGTTCGATCCGACGACCGATGTCGCCGCGAACCGAGCCTTCCCGTTCGAGAGGGACACCGGCGACTCCTTCGCCCGAGGATCGGCGCGCGGGGAGCGCCCGGCGCGGTTCCTTCTCGGCGAGCTCACCTGGCCCGAGGCGCGCGAGCGTCTTGGCGAGGTGGACGTCGCGCTCCTCCCCGTCGGCGCGATCGAGCAGCACGGGCCGCATCTCCCGCTCGACACGGACGCGTTCGACGCGGAGCATCTCTGCCGCGAGGTGGCGATGCGCTGCCAGGATCCGAAGCCGCTCGTGCTTCCGCTCATTCCGTACGGCGTCTCGTACCACCACGCCGATTTCCCCGGCACGGTGAGCATCGGGAACGACACGCTCGCGCGCCTCGTCTACGAGATCGGCATGGCCCTCGCGGCGAACGGGGTGACGAAGCTTCTCATCATCAACGGCCACGGCGGCAACAAGCCGGCGCTCGACTTCGCGGCGCAGATGATCAACCGGGACGCGCGCGTTTTCGTCGGCGTCGACACCGGCGAGACGAGCGACGTGGATATCTACGGCATGACCGAGACGCCGAACGACGTCCATGCGGGCGAGGTCGAGACGAGCACCAGCCTCGCGACGCGGCCGCATCTCGTGGACAGCGGGCGCATCGAGAAGCTAGTGCCGAGCTTCTCGAGCCGCTACCTCAACTTCACCTCGAGGCGCGGCGTCTCGTGGCACGCGTTCACGAAGCGGATCTCGCCGAGCGGCGTGATGGGAGATCCGACCAAGGCGAGCGCCGAGAAGGGCGTGAAGATGTGGGAGGCGATGATCGGGCATCTGGTCGAGCTCGTGGAGGACCTCAAGGCGCTCACGCTCGACGAGATTTACCAGCGGCGGTACTGAACGGCGCACGAAAGGAAAAAGGTGAAAGCATGAACCATCGATGGCCGCGCACCGTGTTCGCATCGGTCGTGTTTCTGCTCGCCGTCTTCTTCACCGCAGGGTGCGGCGGAAAGGACTCGGGAGAAAAAGCCGCCGAGAAAATGGCCGAGAAGATTCTCGAGCGATCGAGCGGCGAGAAAGCCGACGTCGACTACGACCGGGGAAAGCTCACGGTGAAGACGAAGGACTACGAGACCGAGTCGGTCGAGACGGCCGAGTGGCCGAACGATCTACCGGGCGTTCCGCGCTTCGCGTACGGCAAGGTTGAACGCGTCTCCCGCTCGGAAAACAAAGCCGACGGCGCGCGGAGCTACAGCGTCTGGCTCCACGACGTCGATTCGGACGCGGCGGCGAAGTACGAGGCGGACCTCGAGAAGGCGGGCTGGGAGACGATGCTCGTCGAGATGGGGGATCAGGGCGCGATGGTATCCGGCCAACGAGAGGGCCTCCTCGTCCACTTCATGCACTCGAAGGAAGAGAAGAGCGGAAACCTGACGGTGACCGCGGAGTAGAAACGCTTCCGGGGCGGGACGCCTGAGCAAACCGCGAGGATCCGAAGAAATCGTCGTGAAAGCATGGGATCATCCACGCTCTCTCCTTCACAATCGGCATAGGGGGGTAGCGGGTTCGTCCCGCTACTCCCCCTGCCACACCACCGGACATGCGGGTCCGCATCCGGCGGTTCGGTCGGTTGAGGTCAGCGGCCCAATCTCGGAACTCCCATCCGGTCG
>VGIW01000154.1 GCA_016867715.1 Candidatus Eisenbacteria bacterium
CGTGGAACCTCCCACCGCGCCAAGCGGCCGCGCTCCAGCGACGCCTCGCCGCGCGCGTCGTCCGGCGGGGCGGGCCGCTGCGACCGCGGCTCGTCGCCGGCGCGGACATCGCCTGCGACCGGGAGAGCGACCGTCTGTACGCCGCGGTCCTTCTCCTCGACGCGAAGACCCTCGCCGTTCGCGAGGAGATGCGTGCGTCGGGTCCAAGCCGATTTCCGTACGTTCCGGGTCTCCTCTCGTTCCGCGAGGCTCCACTTCTTCTTCGCGCGTTTCGAATGCTGCGCGAGGAACCGGACCTCATTCTCTTCGACGGTCAAGGAATCGCCCATCCGCGCGGGTTCGGCCTCGCCTCGCACGTCGGTCTCCTTCTCGATCGGCCGAGCATCGGGTGCGCGAAATCGCTCCTTGTCGGCGTGCACGGAGCGCTCGGGCATCGAAGAGGAGAGCACTCGGACATCCGGTACGAAGGTCGGGTCGTTGGGTCGGCGGTCCGCACGCGGGACGGGGTCCGTCCCGTCTACGTCTCCGTCGGGCACCGGACCTCGCTCCCGCTCGCCCGGAGACACGTGCTCGCCTGCTGCCGCGGCTATCGGCTCCCCGAGCCGACGCGGCTCGCGCACATCGCCGTGGAGAAGATGAAGAGAGAGCACGCCTCGCATCGAGCTTCGGGCTAGGAACCGAGGAGGCGCGTTCCTCGTAGCCGGAAGAGACGGACGGTACGGATGGAGACGAGGAGGAAACGAGATGGATGAGATGAGGAGACCGCTTGCAGAGGGCCCGCCGTGGGAGCGGCGAGCGGCGATCGGAGCGCTCCGCGCGCTGCTCGACACCGTCGTCGGATCGGCCCTCCGCCCGACCGCGTTCTTCCGCTCGCTCCGGCCGACGGGGAACCTCCGAGACGCGGCCCTCTTCGGGATCGGGATTGTTGTGCTTACCACGCTCGTTCAGGTCGCCTGGGTCTTCGTCGTCACCCCGATCCCGTTCCTGATTCTCTCCCGCGAGGGGATCTCGCCCGGCCTCCCGCTCGCGGTCGCGTTCTTCTCTTCATGGATCAAGATTCTGTCCGCGCCCGTCCTCGCGGCGATCGGCCTCGTTCTTCTCGCCGGGATCTTCCACGGAGGGCTGGTTCTTCTCGGCGCGGCGGCGCGGCCCTTCGAGACGACGCTCCGAATCCTCTGCTACTCAACGCCCCCTCTTCTCCTCGGCCTTCTCCCCTTCTGCGGAGGGACGATCGGGAAGGCGTGGGCGCTCGTCCTCGTCGTGATCGGCATCCGCGAGTGCCACCTGGCGAACATCGGGCAGGCGATCGTCGCCGTCTTTCTCCCGGTCCTCGTTCTCGGCGGCTGCTTCGGAGCGCTCCTCTGGATCGCGCTCGCCGGGCGCATTCTCTTCCAGGGGTAGTCGAATGGCGAGCGAGACGCGATCGGCGCGCAACGGCTCTTCCGGACTCGTTTGGGGTGCGATCCTCGGCGGAGGCGCGCTCGCGACGGCGGGCGGGGCGAGGTTTCTCTCCGAGACGATCGGTTATTCGGTCCCCTGCCCCTTCCACGTCTTCGCGGGAGTCCCGTGCCCGACCTGTTTCGGCCTTCGGGCGCTCGCGGCTCTCGGCCATGGACGGATCGGCGAGGCGATCGCGCTCCATCCCTTCTTCGCGCTCGGCGCGATTCTCCTCGCGGCGTGGGGCGTGATCTCCGTCGCGCTCCTCCTCGCGGGGAAGAGAGCGCTCCCCGCCGCTTGGGGACGGACCGCCGCGCGCGCGGCCCTCTGGGCGATCCCGATTGCGCTCGCCGTCAATTGGATCTACCTATTACTATGGACACGGAGATGACTCGAGTCTCAAAAGCGAGAATCGGGTTCATAACCTGCTTCGTCGCGAGATCGAGCGAGAAGCCCGCCAGCAAGGAACGAGGACGCCGCGGGCGAGCTTCGCAGCCGATCGCAGCAGAAGGAGGTTGTGAAACCGGTTCGAAGGACGGGAAGATGGAGCTCGTGGAAGTGGCGAAGATGCAGAACGACTCCGAGGCGCTCGTCGCCCGGTCTCTCCTCGAGGCGAACGGAATCGAGGCGATCTTCCGCGCGACGCTCGTCCAGTCGGTACATCCGATCACGATCGACGGCGTGGGAGAGGTGCGCATCCTCGTTCGCCCCGAAGACGCGGAGAGGGCGCGCGAGATTCTCTCAGGGCATCGCGGGCCGGATCTCCCCGCTGAGTAGCGGGAAACGGAACCGCTCGATCGCGGAGACCAACCTTGCGAGGTCCTCCTTCCACGAGGGGCCCAGGTAGTCGTGCTCCTCGATCGGGAGGCGAATGACCGGACCTTGCAGCTTCTTCTCCCAAGCCTCGTAACGCGGCTGCAGGGCGCGCACCATCCTCTCCACCCGTTCGTTGAACGCGCTCCCCCGTCTCGCGCGAAGGCGCTCGACGAGAAGCGCGATCGGTCCGTGCAGATAGATGATGACGTCGAAGGGCGGGATGGAAAGGAGAAGCTGCTCCGCCACGCGGCGGTAGAGATCGTAGTCGAGAGGATCGAGCAGCCCCTCGCCCGCCCAGTAGGGAGCGAAGATCTCCACGTCCTCCGCCGGAATCCGATCGACGACCACCATCCTCTGGGGGTTCGCGCTTCGGATGTCCGAGAGTTTGTTCGAGAGAAAACAAAGCTCCGCTTGGAACGCCGTCTCTCGCCGCCCTGAGATGAAATCGGAGAACCAGGGGTTCGCCTTCTCGTCCTCGAGGACGAGGATTCCGTCGTAGTGGCGCGCCACCTCCGAGGAAATCGTCGATTTCCCGGTTCCGCAGTTTCCAGCGAAGCCGACCAGCATCGCAACCTCTCCGATGGAAGACGCCCGGTATTGTAGCCGCGCCCCGACACGGCGGCAAGCGGAGCGACAGTTTTCTCTTGGACCCGTCCGGCGCGCTCGTCTATCCTGGCCTTGAGTCGCGCCCCCCGAACGGAACCCGGGCGCCGCGCGAGAGAGGGCGCGTCGAGTCCTCTCGCGAGCGACATCCGCGACCCGCCCGGATGGAGAGTCGCATGCGGTTACCCGCGGGGTGGTCCGGTTTTCTCCGAGTCCTCACGGCGCACCCGGTCGGTTTCGCCGGCGTCCTCCTCACGACCGTTTCCTTCGTGCTCTTCGCCGGGCTCTTCGGGCTCGAGCTCCTCGGGCTCCAGAGGAATCCCTATCTTGGGATCCTCACGTTCCTCGTTCTTCCGGGGGTCTTTCTCTTCGGGCTCGCGCTCATTCCGATCGGACGGGCGCTTCACGCGCGAAGGGAACGCCGCGCGGTCGTTGTCGACCTCACCGAGTCGGAGCAGCAGAGGCGGGTCGTCCTCTTTCTTCTCCTCACGATCGTCAATCTGGTCGTTCTCTCTGTGGCGGCGTACCAGGGGGTCCACTTCACCGATTCCAACCGGTTCTGCGGCGAGGTGTGCCACACGGTGATGGAGCCCGAGTTCACCGCGTACCAGCG
>VGIW01000155.1 GCA_016867715.1 Candidatus Eisenbacteria bacterium
TGCACCTCATCCTTCGAATCCTCCTCTTGTTGTGCCGGGGATGGGAGGGGATTTCGGCAACTGCTGCAAGAACTACCGATTGCTCCCCACGTCCCGCGGGCGATTTGCCCCGAAGATCGGCCCGATAAAGGAAACCCTTGAGGGGGGAGAGCCTCGGTCGATTGCGGCGCCGCGCAGCGAACGCTTGTATTTTCAATGGGTTGCAAGCCGCGATCGCTTTTCGAAGGGCTGCATGCGGGGGCACGAATCCTGCCTGGGGTCGACTCCCCGGTCCCGAAACCGGGTGAATCGGCGTGACTTCTCAGTACGAACGGATCTTCCAGATTTGGGCCGCATACTCGCGCACCGTCCGGTCGCTCGAGAACCTGCCGATGCGGGCGACGTTCATGATCGCCTTCTCCCGCCAGAGAGGGGGCGCGAGGTAGGTCTTCTCCACGTCTTTCTGCCGGTCGATGTAGGAGGGAAGATCGGCGAGATGGAAGTAATAGTCCCCCTGATCGACGATCCTCTGGAAGATCCACTTGAAGAGCCCCGGCTCATGCGGCGAGAAGAGATCGGAGTTCAGCCCGTCCATCACGCGTCGCAGGAGGTGGTTGTACTGGTAGTAATGGTAGGGGCTGTAGGATCGCTCCTCGCGCATCTTCCGGACCTCGTCCGCCCGGAGCCCGAAGATGAAGATGTTCTCCGCCCCGACCTCCTCGAGGATCTCGATGTTCGCGCCGTCGAGAGTGCCGATCGTGAGGGCGCCGTTCATGGCGAACTTCATGTTCCCCGTCCCGGATGCCTCCATGCCCGCCGTCGAGATCTGTTCGCTGAGATCCGCCGCCGGGATGATCTTCTCCGCGAGCGAAACTCTGTAGTCGGGGATGAAGACGACGCGGAGCCGATCCCGGGTGCGCGGATCGTTGTTCACGACGCGGCCGACGTTGTGGATCAGCTTGATGATCTGCTTCGCCGCCCAGTAGCCCGGCGCGGCTTTCCCCGCGTAGATGTACGTGCGGGGCACCGGGATCTCCGCGCCGTCCTCGACGACGGTGAAGTACTGATGGATGACGTGCATGACGCTGAGCAGCTGGCGTTTGTACTCGTGGATCCGCTTCACCTGAACGTCGAAGAGGGAGTTCGGGTCCACCGTCTCCCGCGTCGCGTCGTAGACGACCTTCGCGAGCCGCTCCTTGTTCTCCCTCTTGATTCGTCCGAAGGCTTCCTGGAAGGCGCCGTCCCGTGCGTGCGGCTCGAGGCCGCGGAGATGGTCGAGGTCGGTGATCCAGGAATCGCCGATCGTGTCGGTGACGAGCCGGGCGAGGGCTGGGTTCGCCTTGAGAAGCCATCTTCGCTGCGTGACGCCGTTCGTTTTATTGTTGAAGCGTTCCGGCCAGAGGCGGTAGAAGTCCGCCGCGAGCGACGACTTGATGAGCTCGGTATGAAGCTTCGCAACCCCGTTCACCGAGCGGCTCCCGACGATCGCCAGGTGCGCCATCCGAACTTGGGGTGCGCCCCCGTCCTCGAAGAGCGACATGCGGGCAAGCCGCCCCCGATCGTCGGGCCAGACTTTCTCGATTTCGCGAAGAAACCTCCGGTTGATCTCCTCGATGATCTGGAGGTGGCGGGGGACGACACGCCGGAGAAGCTCCACCGGCCATTTCTCCAGCGCCTCAGGGAGAAGCGTGTGGTTCGTGTAGCCGAAGGTCGAGCGAGTAATCGACCAGGCGCGCTCCCAGCGGACCGCTTTCTCGTCGACCAGGATGCGCATCAGCTCGGCGATGGCGAGCGCGGGATGCGTGTCGTTCAGTTGGATCGCCACGCGCGAGGGGAAGTCGTCGAAGGCCGCTCGGCGCGCCTGGTACTTCTGAACGATGTCCCAAAGCGCGCACGCGACGAAGAAGTACTCTTGGAGGAGTCGAAGCTCCTTCCCGGCCTCCACGAGATCGGAAGGATAGAGGACCTTCGATATCGTCTCGGAAGCGACCTTCTGCTCCACGGCGAGGAGATAGTCGCCGCCGTTGAAGATCCCGACGTCGAACTCGTGCGAGGAGCGGGCGGTATAGAGGCGAAGCGTGTTCACGGTCCGACCGCCGTAACCGACGATCGGCATGTCGTGGGGAACGCCGATCAGGATGCGCCAATCGCTCCAGACCGGCTGCTTGCGTCCCGCCGAATCGGGGATCGTCTCCATCCGCCCGTAGACCGGGACGATGCACGCCTCGTCGGGGCGCTCGATCAGCCACGGCGTTCCGTACGAGCGCCAATGATCCGGTCTCTCTCTCTGGTGTCCGTCCGAGATCTGCTGCCGGAAGAGGCCGTATTCGTAATTGATGCCGTATCCGAATCCCGGCATCCCGAGCGTCGCCAACGAGTCGAGAAGACAGGCGGCCAATCGGCCGAGCCCGCCGTTTCCGAGAGCGGCGTCCGTTTCCGCCTCGCGCACCTCCTCGATATCGAGGCCCATGCTTTCGAGCGCTTCTCGGCACAGGTCGTAGATGCCGAGGTTCGTGAGGTTGTTGCCGAGCGACCGTCCGATAAGATACTCCATGGATAGGTAATAGAGACGTTTCGCATCCGCCTCCCGGTATCGCGTTTCGGTCTCGAAGAGAAGATCGACGAGGCGGTCCCTCACGGCGAGCGCGACCGCATTGAAGATCTCGCGTCCGGCGAGGTGCTTCCATTCCCGCCCGAGCGAATAGCGGATGTGTCTTCGGATCGACTCTTGGAACTCCCTCGAGGCGTCGGAGAGAGGATTCTTGGGCGAGGCTTCCATCGGGTACGCGTTCTCCTCAAGCGATCACACGGCTTGTCGACGCGGCAGTCGTTCATCCGGGAGGTCCCGCCGGTTGCGCTTTCTCCCTCTTCTCCTTCTTGTCGGGCGGGAGAGGAAAGAAGATGAGCCGCACCGGGTTCCGCGGGAACGGGCGATCGCGCGAGTGCGCGCGGGGAAGGGGTCCGGGACAGCAGGGTTCCGGATGCCTCCCGCCCCGCGCGCGGCCCGCCGGAGCGCAGCCGGTTAGCCGTTCCTCGCGCCGAGCTCCCGATCCATCATGAAGATCCCGGGAACCATGTCGCCGATCATCTTCAGCTTCTGGACGACCTCGTCCGCCGACGCTTCCTCCTCGACCTGCTCGGCGACGAACCACTGGAGGAAGGCGTGCGCGGGGTGGTCCCCTTCCTTCGCCGCGAGGTCGAGGAGCTTGTGAATCCCGGCGGTGACCTTCTGCTCGTGCGCGTAGACGGCCTGGAACGCATCGAGAGGCGACTTCCACGACGAAGGCGGGGTCTCGATCGCGTCGAGAATCGGCTTCCCGCCCCGGTCGAGAATGAAGTGGAAGAACTTCATTCCGTGTTCGGTTTCCTCTTT
>VGIW01000156.1 GCA_016867715.1 Candidatus Eisenbacteria bacterium
TCTTCGACACGCCGCGCAACACGAGCGCCTTCTTCCGGTAGAACCCGACCGGGAAGATCGCCTTCTCGATCGTTCGAAGGGGGAGGCGGGCGATCTCTTCCGGAGTCCGGGCGAGCGCGAAGAGCCGCGCGGACGCGGCGTCGGTCGTCTCGTCCTTTGTGCGAAGCGAGAGGAGGCAGCCGATCAGGACGAGAAAGGGGTCGCGCTTCCTCCTCGCGATCCGGGAAAGGGATGGTTCCTCGAAGCGCCGCCCCTCGAGCGCGACGATTCGAAGCACCTCGCCGATATTCCGGTTCGTCACCATCCGCGGTCCTCCGACGGGGACGCGATTGTAACGCCGGACCGTTGATTTGCGAAAGGGGCGCTGCTATTCTCGGGAACCCTGGGCTCGCCGCGCGGGTGGGAAGCGAGTGCCGTTCGGTCGAACGGAAACAAAGAGGGAGAGGAACTTGGAAGCGGATCTCAAAGCCGTTCAGCAACTGAAGGACGCGAGGGAACGCATTCTCGGCGAGCTTCGGAAAGTGATCGTCGGGCAGCATGAGGTGATCGACGGCCTTCTCATCTCGCTCCTCGCGAACGGCCACTGTCTTCTCGTCGGGGTGCCCGGGCTCGCGAAGACGCTCCTCATCAGCACGCTGGCCCGCGTTCTCGATCTCGAGTTCAGCCGGATCCAGTTCACGCCGGACCTGATGCCGAGCGACATCACGGGGACCGATATCCTGGAGGAGGACCGGGGGACGCACAAGCGTGTCTTCACGTTCCTCCGCGGCCCTGTGTTCGCGAACATCGTCCTCGCCGACGAGATCAACCGGACGCCGCCGAAGACGCAAGCCGCGCTCCTCCAGGCGATGCAGGAGCACCAGGTGACCGCGGGGGGACGCACGTACGATCTCTCCCCGCCCTTCTTCGTCCTCGCCACGCAGAACCCGATCGAGCAGGAGGGGACCTACCCGCTCCCGGAGGCGCAGCTCGATCGTTTCATGTTCAACCTTTGGGTCGACTACCCGTCCGACGAGGAAGAGCGAGTGATCGCGGAGACGACGACGAGCGCGTACGAGGCGGACCTCAAGAAGGTGCTCGGCGCCGCGGAGATCGTCGAGCTCCAGAAGCTCGTTCGCCGCGTTCCCGCCCCTTCCCACGTCGTCCACTACGCGGTCCGGCTTGCGCGCGCGACGCGCCCGACGGCGAAGGAGCGCCCCGACTTCGTGAAGGAGTGGATCAGCTGGGGAGCCGGCCCGCGCGCCTCGCAGTATCTCCTCCTCGGCGCCAAGACGCGGGCGATCCTCGACGGGCGCTACGCTCCGTCGATCGATGATGTCGTGCATGTCGCGCCCGCGGTTCTCCGCCACCGGATCGTCACGAACTTCAGCGCCGAGGCGGAGGGTGTGGACGCTCTCGCCATCGTCGGACGCCTCCTCGACGCCGTCCCGCGGGACGGAAAATGAGCACCATCGAAGAGAGCCGCCGGTTTCTCGATCCGGAGGTCGTCGCGCGCCTTTCCCGCATGGATATCAAGGCGAGGCTCGTCGTCGAGGGGTTCGTGGCGGGGCTTCACCGGAGCCCGTACCGCGGGTTCAGCGTCGAGTTCGCCGAACATCGCCAGTACATGCCCGGCGATCCTCTCCGGCACGTCGACTGGAAGGTCTACGCGAAGTCGGACAAGTTTTATGTCAAGGAATATGAAGAGGAAACCAACCTTCGCGCCTACCTTCTTCTCGATGCGAGCGGCTCGATGGGCTACGGCTCGGGGAGCGTGACCAAGTTCGTCTACGCCGCGCAGCTCGCCGCTTCGCTCGCCTATCTCATGCTGAAGCAGCGCGACTCGGTGGGACTCGTTCTCTTCGACGACGAGCTCCGCCGCTATCTGGCGCCGCGCGCGGCGCCGGCTCATCTCCATCGGATCCTGCGCGAGCTGGAAGCCGCGCGAAGCTCCTCGCGAACCAACGTCGGCGCCGCTCTCCGCAAGCTCGCCGAGAGGATTCGCCGGAGAGGACTCGTCGTCCTCCTCTCCGACCTGATGGACGATCCGGAAAAAGTCCTCACCGCGCTCCGCTTCTTCCGCCACAAGAAGCACGAGGTCGTCGTCTTCCACATCCTCGATCCGAAGGAGGTGCGCTTCGATTTCGACCGCGAGTCCCGCTTCGAGGATCTCGAAAAGGACGATCACGTCACCGCGCAGCCGTGGCGGATCCGGGGGGACTACGCGCGCGAAATCGAGCGCTGGAGGGCTCACTATCGATCGGTTTGCCGCGAGAACCGGATCGACTACAACTTCATCGAGACAAGCACTCCGTACGACGCGGCGCTCTTCGCCTATCTCGGCAAACGATCGCGGCTTGGTTGACGCGCCCGCTTCGCGGCCCCCGCCGTCTTGACAGGAAGGGGCGCGCGTGGTAGTTTCAGGCGCGGGTTCTTCCACTATCCATCTCCCGCGGCCGCCGCGGAGATCGCCCGGCTCGCGGGAACGGACCGGCGCTTTTCGGCGCGGCGCGCTCGCGCCGATCGACGGACGGAGAAGGCGACATCTATGCCCTCGCGAGAGGAACTCGGAAGAAGGCTGAGGACGGTCCGCCTTCAAAGAGGCTTGACGCTGAAGGAAGTGGAGAACCTCTCCGGAGTCTCCATGACGCACACCTCGCAGATCGAGCGCGGGATGACCTCCCCGACGGTCGGCGCGCTCGAGAAACTCGCCAAGGCGCTCGACCGGACCACGAGTTACTTTATCGAAGAAGAAATCCTCGAAGAAGCCTCCCACCGTTCGAAGAGCGATCGAAGCGCGCTCATCAGCGAGAAATGCGGGCTTCGTCTGGAGAGACTGACCGGAGGCATCGCGGGGGGCACGCTTCGCTTCTGCTACGTGAAGGCCGCTCCGGTCCTGAACGAACCACCCCTCCGAAGGCACGAAGGAGAAGAGGCGCTCGCGGTTCTGAAGGGTTCGCTCGAGGTGGTCGTGGGGGACGATCGCTACCGGCTGAGGAGCGGGGACAGTCTTCATTTCCGGTCGAACCGGCCCCACGTCTTCTACTCGAACACTCGGAGCGGCGCCGAGGCGATCTGGGTGTCCACCGCGGATCCCGTGTTCTAATCCGGACCATGCGCGCGCTCGGGCCGCGAGCGCGGGGAGCGAAGACCTTCCGCTCCTCCGATCGGAAGGGGACCGATGGCGTTCCTACAGAGCATCTTCTTCTGGGTCGGCCTTCTCGCCGCTGCGATTCCGGTGGTGATCCACCTTTTGAACCGCCCGCGCGCCCGCGTCGTGGCGTTCTCGACGCTCGAGTTCATCCGCCGTCTGCAGATCAAGCGCTCGAAGCGGATCCGGATCCGCGAGCTTCTC
>VGIW01000157.1 GCA_016867715.1 Candidatus Eisenbacteria bacterium
GCCCGGGGCGGAAGGGAGAGCCGATGGTCCGCCTTCGCTCCGGTCGTGCAGGGGACGCTCTCCACGACATAGAGCCGGTTCGTCCGGCCTTCCTCGATGCGGCGCGCGGCGGCGAACTCGCGCGCGTGGAGGAGCGCGGCCGGGTCGTCGTCGAGGAGGTCGGCGTCGAGCGAGAAGACGATCGCGGCGGAGGCGAGATCGAGATGCGCGCGGAGCGGCTTGCCGAAGGCGATCCTCAAGCCTTCGCGCGCATGGTCCATCGAGAGAGGGTCGTACTCGAACCAGAGCGCCTCGGGGAGCTCCGCGGCGAGGCGGCGGCGGAGACGCGCCACGCATTCGGAGCCGGTCGGTTCGGAGAGAAACGCGAGGCGCGCGCCCCGCGTCGCGCGAAGATCGCGAACGAGGTCTTCCGTCCACGCGAGAAAATCGCCCCACACAACGGAACGTTCGCTTCTCCCCTCGCGCCATATCGGCGTTCGGGTCCGGTCCGGATCGTAGAGGTCGAGCACGCTCGCCTGATCGATCGCGCTCGAAGCGCCGCGTCCGATCGGATCGTTTTCGTTTCCGTCGATCTTGATCGGCCGGCCGTCGACGCTCGTCGCGAGAAGGCCGCGCGCGCATCCTCGAAGCTCGCCCGAGGTCGCGAAACGGAGCGCCTCGCCGGGAACCCAACCCTCGGGTCGATGCGCGTAGGGGACGATCTTCTCTTTCGGCCACCGGCATCCGGAGAAGCCGGCGAGGGCGACCGATGCGCCCATGAGCTGGAGGAAGCGACGCCTTGTGAACGCTCCCGGCGCGTCGACCGCTCCCTCGGCGAACTCGCGCTCGAGCTTCAGGCGAAAGGCGGGCGTGCCGGCGAGCTCGCCGAGACTCCGCCAGTATCCGCCTCGTTCGTTCATCGATGGCATGTCGTGCAGTCCGTCGAGGGGTTCACGTGGTTCTCGTCGCGAAGGCGCTTTCCAAGAACGAACGGGTCTTCGTTCGGAACCCAATCCATCTTGGTCGCGAGCTCCGGCGGGCGGAGATGCGCCTCGGGCGCGCGGTGACAGTCGAGGCACCATCCCATCGTGAGCGGCTTCTCTTGGCGAACGGTCTCCATCTTGTCGACGCGCCCGTGGCAGGAGATGCAGCCGACGCCGCGCCGCACGTGCGCGCTGTGATCGAAGTAGACGAAATCGGGGAGGTCGTGCACGCGCACCCACTCGATCGGCATTCCGGTCGCGTGGCTCTCGCGCACCGGGAGGATCTTCGCGCTCGCCGCGCGGATGTTCGCGTGGCAGTTCATGCATGTCTCCGTCGGGGGGATCGCCGCGTGCGAGGCGCTCTCGACGGTCGTGTGACAGTAGCGGCAGTCGATCCCGAGCCGGCCCGCGTGGAGCGCGTGGCTGAAGGCGACGGGTTGGTCCGGTTCGTATCCGACGCGCGTCGCCTCCGCGGAGTTTCCGTAGTAGACGAGCATGACGATGTAGAGAGGAACCGCGGCGAGCGCGATCCCGATCACCGGCCGGAAGAAGTTGATGCTCTTTGGAAAGACCGGTCGAACGGAGGCCGGTTCTTTGTCCATCGGGTCCGCACCCTCGCCGGAAGCCGCGCGGACTCCGCGGCGGGCCGAAGGCATAATTCATTTTCTTTCAATGAGTTGCGGCGGCCCCTAAGCCAGCCGAGGCCGGTCGTGCGATTCCAAGCTCGATCTTCCGTAACCCCCAGTAACTTATGAACCCTTCGAGAGAGTTTCAAGAACTATGTGCGGGACTCCCGGCGGCGGCGCGATGTCGGCGGATCGCCCGTGGCCATCGCGTGCTCGTGCGGACGAAGCGAGACGATGGGACCGCTGTCCACCGACCGTCTCCCGCTCTTGACGTTGGGCGCGATTCCGTGAAACGATGAAGCCTTGTCGGAGGGAGGAACCCATGCGCCTTACGATCATCGACGGCCACAACTTCATTCTTACGGTGGAGAGTCTCGCCGAGCGGCTTGCCTTCGAGGGGAAGCGCGCGTCGCGCGAGGAAGCGGAGGACCTCGTTCTGCAATGGGCGCGGCGCTCCGATGAGATGAGCGCCTCGATCATCTACGACGGCGGGAAGTTCCCCGAGGGGCATCCGGGGAATCGGGACGAGGGACCGCTCCGCGTGCGTTTCTCGGATCCGCCGGCCGAGGCGGACGACATCATCGCCTACGAAGCGAAAGAGGCGGCGGAGCGCGGCGACGAGGTGACCGTCGTCACGGCCGACAAAGAGCTCGCGAAGAAGGCGAAGAAGGCGGGAGCGGGAATCGTCTCGACCGAGGATTTCTATTTCGAGATCACCCGAAAGCCTCTTCATCCCGAGAAGGAAGAACATTTCACGGATGAACAGATCGCCGAGTTGGAAACCGCGATGCTGACGCGCGTGGACGAGGAAGAGCCGGAATCCTTCGACGAGCCGGAGACCGAGTCGGACGAAGAGGAGGAGCGCTCCCTTCCGGTGGTGAAAGAAAGACGCGCGCCCCTTCTTGCGCCGGAGGCGCAGGCCGTGCACCCCCGTCCGAACCGCGAAGCGCGCCGCGCCCGCTATCAGGAGAAGATGCAGCGCCGCGCCGCCCGCGGCCCCGCCAAACCCCCGAAGTCGAAGAAGAAGAAGCGGGGGTTTTGAGCAGACCGGAGAGCCCCGGGGTTCTCTCTATGAATCACCGGGCGAGAAGACCAAGAAGGCAATGAAGCCGGCACGCGAAGTCGCCGATCGAGCGCCGATCCATCCCGATCCGATCTCGCCAGCTATTGTCCTCTCCGTGAAGCGCCATGTTTCGGCTCAGGATATCACACGAGTCGATGAAGGCGGTGTGGGCGATCGAACGCGCCGCGTCGATCTCCCTCCGTCGCTCCGGATCGGCGAGCTGCCAGTCGGTTCGGAGCCGGGCGTACCGCACGGCCGTCGCGAAGAGATCCTCCCGTAGATCGACAAGCCAGCTCTTTATGATCGCCGTATAAACCGTGCGTGTCTCATCCATGTTTTCCCCCTCGGCCCCGCACCCCAAAGCGTCATGAGGGCGGCGGCGCGGCCTCGATCGCCCGAAACCGCGCCGCCGAACCCGATCGGCTTCTGTCTAG
>VGIW01000158.1 GCA_016867715.1 Candidatus Eisenbacteria bacterium
AGACGAGGAGAAAGTGCTCGGCATTCGCGAAGACCCCCTGCACGCCGCGGCTCGCCGAGAGAACGGCGTAGCATGCGGCCGCCGCCCCGGCTCCGATTCCCGAGAGAAGACGCCGCGCGATCGCGAAGACGAGGACGATCGCGAGAAGGTTCGCGGCGAGAAGCCCGAGATGGATCCCTCGGATCGTCTCGCCGAAGAGCGCGAGGATCCCCGCGTAGACGACGTAGATCCCCGGTAGCTTCATGTTGTACGCCTCGGCATAGGGAGGCGTCCCCTCGAGGATCAGCCTCCCCATGTACGCGTACTCCCCCTCGTCCCGCTCGAGGGGGACATCGAGGAGCCGAAACCGAACGAAGGCGGCGAAGACGAGGGAAAGGAGAAGAACGAGAGACGCGATCCGTGCGGCGCGGCGGGATTCTCGCTTCATGCCGCCAGTATACGGCAGAGAAGCCGGAGAAGTCGCGGACACGCACCGACGCTCGCGATCCGGGCCCCGACTCCCCTCTCGAAAGAACCATTACGTGTTAAGGAATTCCTCACCTCCGCGGAACGTGCAGCTTGAGGTACGCGAGCGATCCGTCCTCTTCCCCCTTGCGGAAGAGGTAGTGGAATCCGATCGACGAGGATCCGTAGGTGAGCTCGATGTTGAGACCCTGCGTGCTCTCCGTGTCCGCGCGACCGCGGAGCGTGAGAAAACCGAACGGCTCGTACTCCGCCCCGAACACGGGGATGATGTCGCCGAAGTCGTCCCCCGCGAACCTCCGCGCCTCTGCGAAGACGAAGAGCGCGTTCGGAAGAAGCGCCGCGCGCGCCCCCGCCTCATAGATCCGCCCGAGCTTGAACTCCCCGAACTCAGTCCGAAAGAGGTTCCTCCCGTTCGCGACGAGGTCGATCCGCGGATGGGGCTTCCATGCAAGCCCGATGTCCCACGAATCGACCGCGTCGAGATCATCATCGTCCGACGCGCACCAGGTATAGGCGATCCCGATCGCCGCGTTCCGATCGACCCGCTTCGCGACCGCGAGCGTGTAGCGCCGCATCGTCCGCTCCTCCGCCCACGCGAACGACTCGGTCGCGAACCCGAAGGCGCGCGAGCGGACACAGAGAAGGTTGTCTTCGTCGAGGATCCCCTCGGTTTGAACTTGCCCGTAGACGATCTCGGGACGCTCCTCCATCGCGAGCCATGCGGGGGCGGTCGCGACCGCGGTCGCGTACCGGTTCCCCGCCCAAGGGACCGGGTCGAAGCGGGAGGCGATCGGCACCAGTACCCGCTCCACCCGCTCCCCGGCCGGCGCGAGCGACGGGACAAGGATCGATGCGAGGAGGAGCGCTCGCACACGAGTGTTCATCTCGATCCCCCAGGGGAAGGTGGCGGAACCCGAGGCGATAGGATACCGTATCAGGGTGCTCCTGTTAAGGAACGAGATCCCGCCCTCCGGGCGGAAGTCGGGTTTCGGGAGGCGCGGCATGCGCGCGGTGGTCGCGGACGGAAAAGGCGGGGTTCGAATCGGGGAGGTCCCCCTCCCGCGCGTACCGGCGGACGGAGCGCTCGTCCGGGTCGCCGCGGTCGGGATCTGCGGCTCCGACACGCACAAGCTCGCCGGCGCCGAAAGAGGAACGGTTCTCGGGCACGAGGTCGCCGGGGTCGTCGAGAGGATCGGGCCGCGCGCGCGCGAATGGCGCGCGGGGGACCGGATCGTCGTCGCGCACCATGTCCCCTGCGGGCGCTGCCGCTTCTGCCGATCCGGCCACGAGTCGCAGTGCGCGCTCTTCCGCTCGACGAACCTCGACCCGGGCGGCTGGGCGGAGTTCGTCGCGGCGACGGGCGGGCACCTTCGGCTCGCGGCGTTCCGCATCCCGCGGCGGATGGACGAGGGCCTCGCGAGCCTCACCGAGCCGCTCGCGTGCTGTCTTCGCGCGGTCCGGAGAAGCGAGGCGAGGCGCGGGGAGACCTTCGTCGTCGTCGGCCTCGGCTTCGTCGGGCTCCTCCTCGCGGCGCTCCTTCGAAAGCGCGGCGCCCGCGTCCTCGGCCTCGACCGAATCACCGAGCGGACGCGCTTCGCCTCGAGGTGGTGCGGAGCGGTCCCTCTCCCCGCCGATCCGAAGCGAGCGGCCGCCTCCGTGCGCCGCCGCACGAAGGGCGATGGGGCGGACCAGGTCCTCCTCGCGGCGGGCGCGGCGGAGACGTTCGGCCTCGCCCTCGATCTCGTCCGCCGCGGCGGGACCGTGCACCTCTTCTCCGCCCCCGACGAGGGGACCCGGGTCTCCTTCGATCCGAACCGTATCTATAAGAGAGAGGTCCGTGTCCTGGCGACCTACTCCTCCTCGCCGCGCGACCTCCGCGCCGCGTGGCGCCTCATTCGGAGCGGCTCCCTCCCCTTCGAGGAGCTCATCACGCACCGCCTCCCCTTGGACCGGATCGACGAGGGGCTTCGCGCGATCCGCTCCGGAAACGCGAGGAAGGTCGTTCTTGTACCAGGTACACATGGATTTGTACCTGGTACACCCGGAGGGGGCCGATGAAGACGATGCTCTCCGCCCTCTTCTACGGCGCGCGCGACCTCCGCCTTGAGGAAGTCCCCGTCCCGAGGCCCGGAAGGGGAGAGGTCCTCGTCCGCGTCGCGCGGGCCCTCACCTGTGCGACCGACCTCAAGACCTTCCAGCGCGGGGGCCACAAGATGATCCCGCGCCTCCCCTCCCCCTTCGGCCATGAGTTCGCGGGGCTCGTCGAGGAGGTCGGGCCGGGGGTCTCCGGTATCCGGCCGGGCGCGGCGGTCGTCGCGGCGAACTCCGCCCCGTGCAACGCATGCGACTTCTGCCGGATCGACCGGCACAATTTATGTGAAAACCTTCAATTCCTGAACGGAGCCTACTCCGAGTTCATCCTCGTTCCCGAGCCGATCGTCCGCCAGAACCTCTACACGATCCCGGAAGGGATCCCCTTCGAGCGGATGGCGCTTCTCGAGCCGCTCGCCTGCGTCGCGCACGGGGTCGAGCGGACCGGATTCCGCATGGACCACGTCGCGGCGGTGATCGGCGCGGGACCGATCGGCCTCATGTTCA
>VGIW01000159.1 GCA_016867715.1 Candidatus Eisenbacteria bacterium
CTTCCCCGACACGTCCCTCGTCGAGGAGCTCTTTCGGCTTCTCCTGCTCATCGGCCTCCACGAGGCCGAGCGGCTCTCCGAGGAGTTCCTCCTTTCGCTCCTCTCCTGGCGGAGGTCCGGTTTCTCGGTGCATGCCGGAGAGCCTCTCCCGCCCGGCGAACCCCGCCTCGAACGCCTCGCCCGCTCCCTCGCGCGCCCCCCGCTCGCCTTCTCCCAGGTGGAGATCGACTCGGAAGATCGCGTCCATCTCCGCACCCCTCCCCATCCGCGCACGGGCAAGACCGAGATCGTTTTCGATCCCCTCGACTTCGTCCACGCCGTGGTCGCTCAGGTACCCGACCGTGGGCAGCACTTGGTCCGCTACTATGGTGTCTACGCCAACCGAGCCGGGAAGATCTGGAGAAAGAGAATCACGGGAGAGGAAGACAGGAGGAGCACACGCTCGTCTCGTCGCCTCAAATGGGCCGAGCCGCGCGCCGGTTCCCTCCCGCCGGGCGAAGCGGGCACACCCGCTCCCACCTCCCGCCGCGCGAGCTGGGCGAGGCTCCCCAAAAAGGTCTTCGAGGTCGATCCGCTCCTCTGCCCCCGTTGCGGCGCGCGGCTCCAGCTGGTCTCGGTCATCACCGAGCCGGAGGTCGTCGATAAGATTCTCGCTCACAGGAAAAGAACCGGCGCCGAGAATCGGGCGCTCTTCCACGAGCGCGCCCCGCCGGAGGTAAGCGTCCCCTCTCTACCACCGACGGTCTGACCGGAGCCCTGCAACCAGAGCCCAGCCGGCCAACCGTCCCGGCCCGGCGAAACCGACCGGGCGAGTCTCCTCACGGCTCGCGGCCGGCGAAGTCTACCTCGGAAAGGAGAAAACACCCGCCCCGGCCCGCCGAAAAACACCCGCGTTTGAGAAGCCCCTCCCATCCGACCTCCTCCGACATGCGCCCATCCTCCGGAGAGAGGATCCGCCGCCCCGGTCCGACCCCACAGCCGGCCCGAACGGCCCTTCCATGCCCCCTTCATGCGTGACGTACACAACGTCGCAGGATAGAATTCCCTATGAGTTAAAGTTCCGGGGATCTCGCGTTTCGAAGGAATGGGGGGCCGGGGAGTGGCTTCACGAGCACCGGGGAGGAATCGCCGAGTCTCCCGAGGATCGAAAGATGTCCCTTCTTAGGAATCGCCCTGTGCGCCACGGATTCGGAGGGCGACGATCCGAGTCAGCACGAACGTGAGCCACAATCCGACGATCGGAACGATCACCCGGAACTGCCGCTCGTAGGCGCTCAAGAACGAGCTTCCTAGGAACGCGAGCGAGGCGAAAAGAAGCAACAAGCGGATCTCGTGACCGATTCGTTCGCGGGCACGAAACGCCGGATAGAGACTGAGGACCGAGAGAACAACGAGGAACATGTTGGGCACGAGGTAGAAGTAGGTGGACAGCTTCTGCGGCGTGTAGGAGAAAGGATACGAGAATAGGAGTCTCCCGACGTTGGCCGACCAGTTCTCGGCGATCTTTCTCGGATGCCGCGCGAAGTTTTCGAGAGCCCGTTTCTTGAACGCGTCGTCCCTCTCGAGATGGTTCAGCTTCGAGATCTCTTCGAAGAACGCCCCGTGGTTCTCGGCCAGCTCGGGAATCATTCTCACGTCCCGATCCGAGTACCAGTCCCCGAGCTCGTTCGCGTGGGGGCTCGACAACCAATAGAGGGACATTCCGCCCGAGTCTCCCCAGCAGAAGAGCCTGCCTGTGAGGGAATACGTGTAGGCCAAGTACGGCACGCAGAACGCGAGGGCGAGCGCAAAGACCCCTCTTGTCTTCTTGAGAGCCGGCGTCCGACGAAAGAACCCGAATACGAGCGACCAGAGAAGCATCGCCGCGAGCACGTAGCCGAAGAAGATCTTCGTCAAGGCGAGGTACGCGAGGAACCCGGAAGCCAAGAGAAGCGAAACCCGCGACCGCGAGTCGGAACGGTGAAGTCGGCAGAAGAACAGCATGAAACCCGAGACGAGGAAGAGACCGAGCGATTCCGTGAGAAGAGCGTTCGATTGTCGTACGAGGGGCGGATAGACCCCGAACAGATACGCGAAGACGGTCGCCTGCCGCTCGGCCGCGTAGAGCCGGATCGCGCGATGGAAGCAGAGAACGGCTCCGAAAAGAAAGAAGGCGTTGAGGATCTTAGCGAGAATCAGCGGCAGTTTCAGAAGGACGAAGGGCAAGAGAACCAGGGGATATCCGGGGCCGTTCCAGAGACTCGCGTCGTCGGCCGGCGAATAGTACCCGCGGGCCAGATTGTTCGCGAACCAGAGATAGCGAGGCTCGTCTCCTCGCAGTTCGTTGTCCGAGGTCGCGAGGACGATCGCCAGGTACAGGAGCAACAACGGCGCGAGAAACGCGGTTCGCTTCACCGACGTTAGATCCCCTTCCGTGCCCGCCTTTCACTATCGAAGCCCCCTCTTTCTAGAGGGAATCGATGTCGAGGTCCGACCGAGCCCATTGTACCCGATTACGAATCCGTCTCCTCGCGAAAGAACCGAACGATCGCGCCGCTCGGCGGGGAAGCGAGAGGCCCCCGCCGCGTCTCCGATCGGGTCGAGGCTCACCTCACGAGCAGAACCGAGCACGGAGCGTAATAGGCGATCTAGTTCCTGTGACAGGCTACCGAACCCAGTTCCCGCCGGAGTTGCGTAGCCTGTCATCGGAACTTTCCGAGGAGAAGAGGGGCGGGAACTTTCTCGTTCCGGACGCGGAGAGCTACCGC
>VGIW01000160.1 GCA_016867715.1 Candidatus Eisenbacteria bacterium
TCCGATCGCGCGGACCGGAACCACGACCGTGTCTCCCGCGAGGGCCCGTCTCCAGCCGCCCGTGGTGTCGACGGCCACCGTGAGCGTTCCCGACGAGTCGACCGCGTGCGAACTGAGCGCGGCTCCCGAGCCTCCGGCGACCGCCAGAACGGCGAGGAGCCCGAGCAACCGCATTCCCACGGCGCCCTCCTTTCCCCGCACCCCCGCCGTGCAAGGCGCGTGCCGGACCGAACGGCCGGACCGCGTCGAGGATCCGCGCCCGCCGCAACGGCTTCCACGAGGGACGCGGACCCGGTTCCCCGGCCGGCCGCCAAGGGAGTGGACGCTCCCGCCCGCGCCGTGGGCTTCTCCCTGCACGCGACCGGGTTTTCGGCGATCCCCCGTTCTTTTTTGTTGCGGCGCCGGAAGAGGCGGTACACTTGTCCCCCGCCGGGAGACGGCCGCACCGGCAGACCGGCGCCGGAGGTACCGGCGCCCAGTAGGGCGAGCGCGCCCGGGAGTTTTTATTCATGAATGAAGAATCTCCGCCGATCCTCGCGAACGGGGTCACTGACCCCGCGCTCGACGGGGCGACCCCGCAGGAGATTCCCCTCTCTCCCGACCTCGCGGTCGCAGCGCGCATCGCGCGCGACCGGACCCTCTCCCTCGAGGACCGTCTCGAGTCGTTCGAGGACATCATCGACTCGGAGGTCGGGGACACGTCGCTCACGCGCGCCCGCAACATCGAGCGCGAGTTCGGGATCCGCCAGCTCTATCTCAAGTTCGAGGGGGGAAACCCGACCGGGTCGCAGAAGGATCGAATCGCCTTTGCGCAGGCGATGGACGCCCTCCGGCGCGGATACGACGCGGTCACGCTGGCGACCTGCGGGAACTACGGCGCGTCGGTCGCGCTCGCCGCGTCGCTCGCCGGGCTCGAATGCTTCATCTATATACCGGAGACCTACCACACCCGGCGCGTCAAGGAGATGATCGATCGCGGAGGGAAGATCCTGCGCGTGCCCGGCGACTACGAAGCGGCTGTCTTCGCCTCGCGCGAGCGGGCCGACCGGGACGAGATCTACGACGCGAACCCCGGGGGCGCGAACACGAGGCTCCAGCTCCGCTCGTACGGCGACATCGCCAACGAGATCTACGACGAGCTTCGCGACGCCCCGGCGATCTTCGCGGCGCCGGTCTCGAACGGAACCACGCTCGCCGGGATCTACAAGGGGTTCCTCTCCCTGAGCCGCCGGGGGAAGACCTCCCGCCTTCCCCGCCTCGTCGCCGGCTCCTCCTTCGGCAAGAACCCGATCGTCCGCGCCTTCACGAAGAACATGCCTCATTGCGAGGATCTCATTCCCCAGCGCGTGCGCGAGACGAGCATCAACGAGCCGCTCGTCAACTGGCATTCGATCGACGGCGATCTCGCCCTCGAGGCGATTCGCGAGACGGGCGGATGGGCGGCGAATGCTTCGGACAAGAGCCTTCTCACCTACTCGAAGCTGATCCGCGAGCGCGAGGGGTTGAACACGCTCCCCGCGTCGACCGCGGGGCTCGTCGCGCTTCTCGAACAGCACAAGAAGGAACCGCTTCCGAACGACCGGTACGTGATTCTTCTCACGGGGAAGCGGTGATGAAGGACCGCGAGAGCGCGATCGTCTACTGCCGCGGCGCGTTCGGGACGCCGAACGGAAAGACCGCGCACGGGCTCGTGCGCTTCACGCGGCGCTACCGGGTGGAAGCGGTGATCGACGACCTCCGCGCGGGCGAGGATGCCGGCGAAGCGCTCGACGGGCGCGCGTGCGGCATCCTGATCGTCGCCTCGATCGAGGAAGGGATCCGGATCGCGGAGGAGGCGAAGCGCCCCGCGAGACGTTTCGTGGTCGGCCTCGCTCCGGACGGAGGGCGCCTCTCCCCCGAGGGGAGAGAAGACATCCGACGCGCGATCGAGCTCGGCCTCCATGTCGACTCCGGGCTTCACGACTTCCTCTCCGAGGATCCCGTCCTCGCTCCTCTCGCCGCCGCGCGCGGAATCGAGATCCGGGACGTCCGAAAGCCCCCGGCGCGCGAGGCGCTCCACTTCTTCACCGGAAAGATCGAGGAGGTCCGCTCCCTCAAGGTCGCGATTCTCGGGACCGACTCGGCGGTCGGGAAGCGGACAACCGCATGGAAGCTCGTCGAGGCGCTCGAGCGGGCCGGGCGGAGCGCCGAGATGATCGGAACCGGGCAGACCGCCTGGATGCAGGGCGCGCGTTATTCGATCCTCATCGATTCGCTCATCAACGATTTTGTCACGGGGGAGATCGAGCACGCGGTCTGGAGCGCGTGGAAGGAGACGAACGCGGAGGTTCTCGTGATCGAGGGGCAGGGGAGCCTTCTCAACCCCGCGTACCCGGGCGGCTTCGAGATCCTCGCCGCCGCGAGGCCGGATTGCGTCGTCCTACAGGACGCCCCGGCGAGGAGGACCTACGACGGATTCCCCGCATTTCCGATGCACCCGCTCGGAAAGCAGATCCAGGCGATCGAGCTCGTGTCGGGAAGACCGGTCGTCGCGATCACCGTGAACCACGAGGGCCTCGCGCGGGAGGAGATCCCGTTCGTCTGCGACGCGATCGCGCGCGCGACCGGCCTTCCCGCGTTCGATGTCCTTCTGGACGGCGCCGGGCCTCTCGCCGCGATCCTCCTCGAC
>VGIW01000161.1 GCA_016867715.1 Candidatus Eisenbacteria bacterium
CGGGGACGATTCTCAAGCTGATTCACGCCGGAGCGGAAGAGGTCCTCGTCGCCGGCTGCGCCGAGGATCGGTGCCGATTCGAGCACGGGGCCGGCATCGCCGCCGATCAGGTCGAGCTTGCCCGCGCGCTTCTCCGGATATGCGGAATCGACCCGGATCGCGTGCGTAGCGACTGGTCGGAAGGCCGCGAGGGCGATCCTTTAATTCTCAATGATCTAGTCGGCGCGGGGGGACGTTCATGATACGGCTCGAAGAACTGGCGAGGCGGACCAAGGCGACCCTCTGCCTCGCGTGCGGGAAATGCACCGGGAACTGCCCCCTCGCCGAGTTGGAGCATGGGCACTCTCCGCGCCGTCTCGTCGCGCGCGCGCTCACCGATCTCGAGACCGACGGCCGAATCCTCGTGCGGAAGTGCCTCACCTGCGGCGCGTGCGAGGAGCGCTGCCCCGAGGGAGTGGCGTTCGTCGACTTCGTGCGCGAGGTGCGCGCTCTTCTCCCGCCGGAGGAGCGGGCCTCCTGCCCGCATCACCAGGTTCTCATGCAGGCGACCCGGCTCATGGCCTCAGGCGGATCCGCGCGGAAGAGGCTCGAGTGGCTGAGCGAAGATCTCCGCGTCGCCGAGAAGGGGGATGTCCTCCTCTTCGTCGGTTGTCTCCCGCTCTTCGATGCGGTGTACGCGGACCTCGGCATCCGCTCGACCGACATCGCACGAAGCGCCGTCCGGATCCTGAACCGGCTCGGGATCGAGCCGGTCGTGCGCGCCGAGGAAGTGTGCTGCGGCCACGACCTCCTTTGGGCGGGGGATCCGGAGAGCTACCGAGCGCTCGCCGAGAAGAACGCGGCCCTCTTCGCGGAGACGGGGGCGAAGACGATCGTGACCGCGTGCGCGGAGTGCGCCCGAACTCTCGCCCTCTCGTATCCTGAGACGCTCAAAAACTTCAAATACGAAGTGGTTCATCTGGCGACGTTTCTCGCGGGCCGCCTGAAGGAGCTCGGGATCGAACAGGGGACGGCCGATGCGGAGACGACCGTGACGTTCCAGGATCCGTGCCGCCTTTCGCGCCATCTCGGCGTGGTCGTCGATCCGCGCGCCGTTCTCGAGGCGATCCCGGGCCTCCGTCTCGAGGAGATGTCGCTCTCCGCGGGGAACGCACGCTGCTGCGGCACGTCCGGCTTCCAGCACTGCGACGCCGAGTCGCGCCGCCTGCAGACTATCCGCATCGCCGAGGCGCGCGCGACCGGCGCCGAGCTTCTCGTCACCGCTTGCCCGAAATGCCGGATTCATTTCACCTGTGCCCAAGAGGAAGATGCGCGCCGCGCCCGTGTAGACGGCCGCGAACCGATGAAGAGAATGCGGACCGAGGACCTCGCGGTCCTCGTCGCCGAGGCCCTGGAGAAGGCGGCCGCCCCGGCGGCGGCTCAAGGAGGCGAATGATGGTGCAGAAACTCCCCAGGATCGGCGTGTTCGTCTGCGATTGCGGATTGAACATCGCCGGCGTGGTGGATACCGCCGAGGTCTCCCGCTACGCCGAGACCCTTCCGGGGGTCGTCGCGGTGATCCGCAACCGCTACACCTGCGCCGATCCCGGACAGAACGAGATCAAGAAGGCGATCGCCGAGCACAACCTGGACCGGGTCGTGGTCGCCTCCTGCACTCCGAAGATCCACGAGCCGACCTTCCGCAAGTGCGTCGCCGAGGGAGGGCTTAACCCCTACCTCATGGAGATGGCGAACATCCGCGAGCACTGCTCCTGGGTGCACCAGGCGGATCGCGCCGGCGCGACCGAGAAGGCGAAGGATCTCGTGAGGAGCGCGGTCGCTCGCGCGTCCCGCCTTCAGCCGCAGGACGAGGCGGTCTTTCCGGTCACCGGAGCGGCCCTCGTCATCGGGGGCGGCGTCGCGGGGATCCAGGCGGCGCTCGATCTCGGCGATCTCGGCCACAAGGTGTATCTCGTGGAGAAGGAGCCGACCATCGGCGGGATCATGGCCGCCCTCGACAAGACGTACCCGACGATGGACTGCTCCATATGAATTCTCGGCCCTAAGATGATGGATGCCGGTCGGCATCCGAAGGTCGAGCTTCTGACATACAGCGAGGTCGAGGAGATCTCCGGGTTCGTCGGCAACTTCCGCGCGCGGATCCGCCGCAAGGCGCGCTACGTCGACGAGAAGGCGTGCACGTCCTGCGGCGAGTGCGCGAAGGTATGCCCCGTCGTCGTGCCCGACGAGTACCAGCAGGGCCTCTCCTCGAGAAAGGCGATCTACCTCCCCTTCCCGCAGGCGGTCCCTTCGTCGTACGCGCTCAACATGAGCGACTGTCTCGGGGTTCGGCCGATCGCATGCGGCAAGTGCGTCGAGGTGTGCGACAAGAAGTGCATCGACCTCGACATGGAGGACCGCTTCCTCGACATCGAGGTCGGTACGGTCGTCGTCGCCACGGGACTTGACGTGTACGACCCGCGCGAGCAAGACGAGTACGGCTA
>VGIW01000162.1 GCA_016867715.1 Candidatus Eisenbacteria bacterium
ATCGTTCGCGTCGATCGAGAACCTCGCGCTCGCGGCCGGGCGAAGCCTCGCCCCTCTCGAGGTTCAAAGAGGCCGTCCGGTCGCGGTGATCGGAAGCGAGATCGCGGAGAGCCTCTGGCCGAACGAAGACCCGCTGGGGCGCACGTTCAAGATCGCAGGCCGGCACTTGCGCGTGATCGGCGTCGGCGCGCCCCGCTCCTCGCAGCTCGGAGAGAGCCGAAACCGCTTCGTGATCACCCCGATCACGACCTATCGGAAGACGTTCGGCGGCGAGGAATCGGTCGCGTTCAAGTTCCGCGCGCCCGACCCCGATTCGGTCGAGCGCCTGATCGGCGAGATCCGCTTCGCGATGCGCGTCCGTCACCGCTTGAAACCGGCCGAGACGGACGACTTCGCCGTGCTCACGTCGGAGCGAATCCTCGACCTCTGGGCAAGGATCTCGCACGCGATCTTTCGGGCGCTCGTCGCGCTCGTCTCGATCGCGCTCGTCGTGGGCGGAGTCGTCCTCATGAACGTGATGCTCGTCGCGGTCACCGAAAGGACGCGCGAGATCGGCATCCGAAAGGCGCTCGGCGCCACGCGGCGGAACATCCTCTCGCAGTTCCTCGCGGAATCAGTCACGCTCTCCCTCGTCGGCGGGGCGACCGGAGTTCTTCTCGGCTTCTCCATCGCGGCGCTCGTCTCCGCGCTCACGCCGGTCCCCTACTCGATCAAGGGATGGGCGATCGCAGCGGGGCTCGGCGTCACGTTCGTGATCGGGATCGTCTTCGGCACCTACCCGGCGAACCGGGCGGCCCGGCTCGATCCGGTGGAGGCGCTTCGCCATGAGTGACGCGCGGCCGGAAGGATCCGCGAGGGGTGTTCTCTTCGCCGAGAACGTCCGCCAGGCGTTCCGCACGATCGCAACGCGCCGCCTCCGCTCCGGGCTTCTCATCCTCGGGGTCGCGATCGGGATCGCGGCGATCCTCGCGGTCGTCACGATCCTCGTCGGGCTCGGCAAGCAGATCGAACACGACATGGCGGGCGCGGACCGGCCGTTCCTCATGGTGAGCCGCTTCGATCTCATGAAGGAGAACCCCCGCGAGGAGGACGTGCAACGAAGGAAGAAGCTCGACCCGGACGCGGCGGAGACGGTGCGCCGTCTCGCGCCTTCGGTTTCCCGGATCGACTTCCGCTACGACCCGGACGGAAGGCTTCGCGTGCTCGAGCGCGGCGCGGAGCACACGCAGCCGCTCAAGATCATCGGGTGCACGCCCGCCTTCGTCCACGTGCACGATCTCCCGGTGGAGCACGGGCGCTTTCTCACACAGGACGAGGTCGATCGGAGGCGCTCGGTCATCGTCCTCGCCTACGGCCCGGCCAAGGATCTCTTCCCGCACGAGGACCCGATCGGAAAGACGGTGCGCGTCGGAACATTCGTATATGAAGTGATTGGCACGTTCGAGGAGAGACGGCACATCATGGGACAGCTCGGCGAGGGATACGCGGTCGTCCCGTACACGACCTACGCGAGGGATCTTCTCTCGCGATGGGACGAAGGGTACCTCGTCGTCTCGCCGGCCCCGGGGCGCACGCTCGCGGAGGCCCGGGAGGAGCTCGTCCGCGCGATGCGCGTCCACCGCGGCCTTCGGCCGGGAGAGAAGAACGACTTCGACATCACGACCTCCGCGGCGTTCTCCGAGATGATCGGGAAGATCACCGGCGCGATCGCGCTCGTTCTCGTCGCGATCTCGTCGATCGGGCTCCTCGTCGGCGGGATCGGGGTCATGAACATCATGCTGATCTCGGTCGCGGAAAGGACGCGCGAGGTCGGGCTCCGCATGTCGGTCGGCGCAAGGCGGCGGGACGTGCTCTTTCAATTCCTCGTCGAGTCGGCGACCCTCACCGCGCTCGGGGGCGTGCTCGGCGTCGCCGGCGGGCTCCTTCTCGCCTCGGCGATCGCGCGCGCGACCGGCTTCCCGCTCGGCGTCTCGGTCTTCTGGATCGTCGTCGCGCTTCTCTTCTCCGCGGCGATCGGCCTCATCTTCGGCATCGTTCCCGCGAACCGCGCCGCCCGCATGGACCCGATCGAAGCGCTGCGGAGGGAGTAGGAGTCGAAGAGAGAGCCCCCGCGTGTCCCCCTCGGCCGGATGATGCGCGCTTCGCCCGCTACCGGAACATCCGCTTCACGCCGCCCCAGGAGGTCGGCTCGGTCGCGGTCGCGCAGCGGCACGAGGGGAGGAACCCGGTGAGCGGCCCGGAACAGGACCGCGTGCCGTA
>VGIW01000163.1 GCA_016867715.1 Candidatus Eisenbacteria bacterium
GGGGACGAGGGGCGAGGTCCTCTGGGACGGGTCCGACTACCGAGGCCGCCCGGTCGCGAGCGGCCTCTATTACTGCCGCTTCGATGCGGGTGCCTACCGCGACACGCGCCGCATGACGCTGATTCGATAGCTCCTCTCTCGATGAGGATGGCCTCACTCCGCGTGGAAGCGGGGAGAGCCATCCATCGCGAAGATCGTGAGCCGTGCAGGATTCGAACCTGCGACTTCCTGCTTAAAAGGCAGGTGCTCTACCGACTGAGCTAACGGCCCACGTGGTTGTCAGTCCATCGGATAGCCTGATTCCGTCCACGTGCATCTTAGTCGTCCGACCACGGTTTTGCCACCGGTTTTATCTGGATCCGGGAGCACGCGACCGACAGGACCGATGCGATATCCGGCGCCGAGAAGAAGTCCTCAGTCGTTCATCGCGGGCATCTTCGTCTTCACGTACCCGGCGGGCGGCTCGAACGCGGACGCTTCGACCGTTCCGTGCTCCACCTTCACGAGCTCCGTCCGGAAGATCTCCTTCCCCGCCTGATCCTTCACGATCGAAAGGATCGGGATCCCGGGCACCTGGTCCTCCTTCGGGTTCTCGAAGTCTTTCGCCCAGTCGTTCATCTGCTCCATCCCGGGGACCATCGTCTTCATGAAGTCGGCGAATTCCTGGAATACCGAAAGATCGCTCGGCTCGAGGCGAACCGACTTCGGGTCGGCCGACCAGACCTCGCTCGTTTCCCCGCCGTCGGTCGTCACCGTGTATCCCTTGCACGGGAAGCCGTTGATCTCTTTGGATGCGTTCATCGGGGTCACGGTCCGCTTGGGAGGCGAGCCGGCCGGCATCGCCTGCTTCATCTGCTCGACCATGCCGGGCGGAAGCTGGCTCTTCATCTCCTCCATCTTCTGCATGGCCGCATTCATCCTCTCGGCCATTCTCTGCACGTCCGCTTCCGTCATCTCCGTGTAGCTCTTCTTCTCCGGCTCCAGGATCCACATCAGCTTCTTGTCGCCCCGGAAGATCATCCCGCCTTGCGGGCCGGTCATGGAGATCTTGTGGTCGGTCGTTCGAATCGTCTGCGTCTCCTCGTTCATCTTCGAGAGGATCGTGAGGTCAGCCGTCGCCGCGCCGGCGGTCGCGAGAAGGAGAATCGGAATGAGAAGAGAGTGTTGGCGCTTCATGATCGCTCCTTTCGTTGGGGGGGAAGGCCGGTGGCCCCGGCCAGAATAGTAGCAGAGGATATCCTCTCCATCGTCGATTCCGGGCGGGGATTCCATGAACGCAGTCCCGAACTCGCTGAAATGAGTGTGGTGTCCCCGGATCTCCGGTACCGGGTCGTCCTAGGCTCTCCCGCCTCGGGGAGGCATCGCCGAGACGATAGCGCGAAGAACAGCTTTGACCGATTCGGCGGTCGGGAAGACCCGAGCGATCTCGTCGTCCAGAACCACGACGAGCGGGCCCTTCGCCGCGCGAGAAGCGAAGCGGTTCCGCCTCGCCTTCGAGTAGTCGAAGCGGTACTCGGGACGAAGATCCTCGGAGACTCGGTCTCGCTTCTTACCTGCTCCAACCTTCTTCATAGTCCTCTCGTTCCTTCCGCGTGGCGGCCCGAGCGCTGATCACCCGAACCGTCTTTCGAGATGCCTGCACAAAGGACACGACGAGCAGGCGACCGACGACTGAGTAACCGA
Organism: Candidatus Eisenbacteria bacterium; assembly: GCA_016867715.1. NCBI lineage: Bacteria > Candidatus Eiseniibacteriota > Candidatus Eiseniibacteriota bacterium. Next base: position 1,684 of record VGIW01000163.1, read on the forward strand.
CGGCGATTTCGCGGCTCTCTCTCATCGAATGCTCCTCGTCGTCGAGGATCGCCGCCAAGGGATCCGCGAAGACCGTGGCCGCCTCGTCGAAGTCACTCCGTGCCTTCTCATGCTGCGGGCGGCCTTGACCGGATCCCACTGAAAGCAGAGACCCATTGGCTCTCCTCCAAACTCATCCTAGCACCTTCCGCACGGGGACGGCGACAAGAAGAGAAGCAAGAACAGCCGATTCTCGCTCGCGTAGCACCGGATTTCGAATCCCCCCGTGCCCGACACGTCTTGCGCTTCCAGGATTCGCGAACAGGGAACCGGCTACGGAAGGTGGATTGATCGGACAAGAGCAACTCGTTGTTGATGATTCCGAGAAGAGGCTCAATCGGCCGAGGTTCCGATCGTGCACGCGACGGTCTGTTCCCGTTCCGGGCCGGTGGAGAGGAGAACGATCGGCGCGCCGACGGAGGAGGCAATCCGCTCGGCGTAGCGGACGAGGTTCGGGGGAAGATCCTCGACGCGTGAAG
>VGIW01000164.1 GCA_016867715.1 Candidatus Eisenbacteria bacterium
CGAGGGTGAGAAGCGCGGCGTCTTCCCCAACGATCGTCCATCCCCGATTCGTCCACTCGGCCCCTTCGTTCACGCGCGCCGTCCCGAAGATCTCGGCGGCGCCGAGAAACGTGTTCCACGCGGTCGCGCGGAGATCGAACCACGCGCCCGGCTCGATCCGCATCGTCCCCTTGTTCAGAAGGTGCGCGCCCCGGCCCGGCCGGAGGGGCGAGGGAGTCTCCACACGGATCTCCGTTCCCCCGTCCGCACGGACCGTTCCTTCATTCACGAAGGAATCCTGCACGGCCACGATCCCCTCCTCCACATGGAACGCCCCGTCCCCCGGATCCTCGAGGATGTTTTCGAAACGGCATCCGACCCGGCTCTCCGTGATCGAGAGGCCGGGCGCGTCGGTCCTCCGCACGAGGCCCCTGTTCGAGAAGAGCCCGTCCCCGAGAAGATCCCCTCCCTCGAGATGGAAGACCCCGCCGGGGGAGTTCGCGAAGCGGGTCGCGCTTCCCGCGATCGTGAGGGCCGCGCCCCCTCCGACCGTCACGATCCCCTGGTTCCGGAAGAGATCGCCGCGGAGAGGTCCCTCGCCCGGATCGAGGAGCGCCTCGGCGCCGCTCGAGACGGAGAACGCCCCCGCGTTGTCGAACGTCCCTTCGATCGCGAGAAGCCCCTCGTCCACGGTCACCGCGCCATCCCCCGGGTCGTCGCTCTGGTTCTCGAACGCACACGCGATCCGGCTTGTCGCGCGCGCGAGGCCTCTCCCGCCCCGCTTCCGCACGAGACCGAGGTTCGCGAAGAGCCCCTCGCCGAGGATGTCGCCGCCGAGAAGATCCACGAGCCCGTCGGACTGATTGAGAAAGACGGTCGATGGCCCCGTGATCGAGAGAACCGCGTCCTCCTCGAGCTCGACGACCCCGGTGTTCACGAAATCCTCTCCCTGTCGGAGAGACCCTTCGCCCGGATCGAGATGCGCCTCCGCGCCGCTCGACACGGAGAACTCTCCCGCGTTGTCGAACGGCGCTTCGATGGCGAGAACTCCCTCATCCACGCGGACCGCGCCGTCCCCCGGATCCTCGCTCGTGTTCTCGAACGCGCACGCGATCCGGCTCACCGCGCGAAGAAGTCTGGGATCGGACTTGATCACGTCCCCGCCGTTTCGGAAAGGACCGCTCCCCTCCAGATCGCCTCCCTCGAGAACGAGCGTCGCGCCGTCGCGGTTCTCGAAAAGCCCGTCGGTCCGCAGAGCCGCCCCCTCCGAGACGACGATCCGGCTCGCGTTCCATCCGCCTTCCGCGAGCTGGAGGGTCCCGGCGCCGATGTGGAGCGACTGCATGCCAAGCAAAGTTCCCATATCGAGGGAGCGAATCGGGTCGCCCCCCTCGAACTCGACCGTGTAACCTCCTGGGATCTCGAGGTCGATCACGACACGGTCTCCGGGCCCCGGGACGCCGATCGGATCCCAGTTCTCCGGGTCGCTCCACGAGAAGCCGTCCCCCCCTCCGCTCCAACGGACAGCGAGGCCGCAGCCGACGAGACGCGCCCCGATCTGCTCGCACGCCCCCACCGACTCGGGGGAGCAAGGGGAGCCCGCGCGGAGCTCGTACGGATCCTCGGGGTCTCCTCCTTCGCCTCCGCAGAAGAGGGGATCCGCCGAGAGGTTCCCGTCGATTCCGGCGAACTCCTCAATGCACCCGAACCAGTCTCCTCCCTCGTTGCCGAAGATATCCGTGCAGGACACGCTGAGGTTTTCGAACGGAGTGATGCACGCGACAGCTTCTCCGGCGAAGTTGAAGGCGATGATCGTGTTCTCGATCTGCATCGCGGCCGCCCAGGACGCGAGAGCGGACCCGTTCGGGGCGGTGTTTCCGGCGAAGGTCGAGAAGCGGACCGTGGGCGCCGCGCCGTCCCGGCTCGCGAGGCCTCCCCCCTGCGATCCGGCGCCGTTCCCGTCGAAGACGCACGTTTCGACGGCGAGCACGGAGCCGAGGGCGTGGATCGCTCCGCCGGAAGTCTCCGCGTAGTTCCCTCGAAAGAGGCAGTCCCCCACGTAGGCGCCGCCCATCGCGGAGAGGCCCCCGCCGTTCCCCATCACCGTATTCCATTTGAAGAGACATCCCAGAACTTGCGGGTTCGATCCGTTCATCGCAACGATCGCCCCGCCGTCCGCCGAGGCGTGGT
>VGIW01000165.1 GCA_016867715.1 Candidatus Eisenbacteria bacterium
CCCGTCCCGCACCGTCTCCAAGTACTCCATCTTCTTCGCGTACGGCTTCTGCACATCGCTGATGTCAAAGATCAACAAGCTCTCCCGATGCACCCGCCGCGCCCCCAACCGGCTCACGCCCCGCTCGACCGCCTCCTCCAATCCTTCCCATGCCAAGTTCCGCGACAACCGCGTCTCCGTCTTCCCTAACGGAATCGCCTCCTCCAACGAACGCCCCACCTCGCTGAGCCGCACCGACTGCGAAGCCTGGATCCCGTAGAGCATCTCCTCCACAAACCGCCGCATCGGCAACGAAAACCGGGGAGAAAGTCTCCCCGAAAAATCGTGAATCTGCTCTCGCAACTTCCGCGCAACTCCGCTACTCTCATTCACGTCGTGGCCTCCTCTTGCTCGGGGGAACTGGGCGTTTATCGCCGTCCAGATCACCTTAGCAGCCGAGACCACGACGTTCACTTTTCAAAAACACCCCTCCCCTTGGCATTTCAAGAGTTAGGTCGAATCAATCGTCAAATTCTGGGGAAGGTCCTGTCCGGCGTTACAATCGCGTCCCCGTCGGAGGACCGCGGATGGTGACGAACCGGAATATCGGCGAGGTGCTTCGAATCGTCGCGCTCGAGGGGCGGCGCTTCGAGGAACCATCCCTTTCCCGGATCGCGAGGAGGAAGCGCGATCCCTTTCTCGTCCTGATCGGCTGCCTCCTCTCGCTTCGCACGAAGGACGAGACGACCGACGCTGCGTCCGCGCGGCTCTTCGCGCTCGCCCGGACTCCGGAAGAGATCGCGCGGCTCCCCCTTCGGACGATCGAGAAGGCGATCTTCCCGGTCGGGTTCTACCGGAAGAAGGCGCTCGTTCTGCGCGGCGTGTCGAAGACGATCCTCCGCGAGTGGGACGGCGCCGTCCCCGACACGATGGACGATCTCTTGACGCTCAAAGGAGTCGGCCGAAAGACGGCGAACCTCGTTCTCACGGAAGGGCACGGGAAGCCGGGGATCTGCGTCGACGTCCACGTCCACCGGATCGTGAACCGCTGGGGATACGTGCGCACGCGAACTCCGGATGAAACCGAGGCCGCGCTTCGCGCGAAGCTCCCGAAGCGCGATTGGAAGCGGATCAACCGGATGCTCGTCGTTTATGGGCAAACGATCTGCCGGCCGCTCTCCCCGCTCTGCTCGCAATGCCGGATCGCCGTTCCTTGCGCCCGCGCCGGCGTCGCGCGCTCGCGGTAGCTGTCGGCACTCGGGGGACAAGATGCCGATTTCGGGACGATTCGCTGCTTCCCCCGATCGCCGGTCGGGGGAAATAGGTATGGCGTCCCCGGAATCCCCCATCACACCTCCTCGGACATGTCCCCATCCTCCTGAGAGAGGATCCACTACCCCGGTCCTGTCCCACCACCGGCCCGAACGGCCCTTCCATGCCCCCTTCATGCTTGACGTACGCAGCGTCTCGGGATAGAATTCCCCCGTGGATGCGGATGCCTCTTAATGCTAAAGATATATGTAATGAACTGTCAATAGAGGTGGGGCCTATGTGCGGTTTTGTGTGCGTGTACGATCCGATGGCGCGGTTGGTCCCGGCTATCGTGCTCGAGAAAATGACCGAGACGCTTCACCATCGAGGCCCCGACGATTATGGATTTGCCGCAAGTAGCGCAGATGGGATTCGCGCATGGCGGAGTGAACCGCTTCCTCAGATGGGTGTAGGAGGGGTCGCCTTGACCTTGCCCCGTCCGTAGTTGGAGGTTTCGAGGGCGGCGAACTCTCAGGTTCATTTTAGGCCACCATCTCCTGGTCGTCAAGCTCCTTGGAACGGAGAGTCGCCTCGAGCTGCCAGAGATCGCGGTATCCGAGGATCCTCCGGAACGACTTCTCCGCCGCGAGGAACGCGCTCGCTGCCCACCGAGCGACCATCTCTCCTCCTTGCCATCTCGTCACCCGCCCCATCGGATACTGGATCGTCCCGATCGGACTCTCGATGAGGTTCGTGCTCACGAGGCAGC
>VGIW01000166.1 GCA_016867715.1 Candidatus Eisenbacteria bacterium
CGCTACGCGCGGGAGGACCTCGAGCGGCGCGCGAAGAGGCTCGCCGGGCGAATCGCGGTCTATCGCGGCGGCTACCTCCCCGAAGAGAGGAGGGAGATCGAGAGGAGGCTCTTCTCGGGCGATCTTCTCGCGGTGTCGAGCACGAACGCGCTCGAGCTCGGGATCGACGTCGGCTCGCTCGGCGCGTCGATACTCGTCGGTTTCCCGGGAACGATCGCGAGCACGTGGCAGCAGGCGGGGCGCGCGGGAAGGACCGAGGAGGAAGCGCTCGCGGTTCTCGTCGCGTACAACGATCCGATCGATCAGTACCTCATCCGGCATCCGGGCTACTTTTTCGGCCGAACTCCCGAACACGCCACGATCGATCCGGAAAACCCGTACGTTCTCGAGCGGCATCTTCGATGCGCCGCGCACGAGCTTCCGCTCGGGGCGGAGGACGCGGCGCTCTTCGGCGATCTCCTGGAGCCGATCGCCGAGGCGCTCGAGGACTTCGGGAAGGTGACGCGCGTCGAGGACCGCTGGTTCTGGGCCCTCACCGATTATCCGGCGGCGGAGATCTCACTCCGCAACATGTCGGACGCGACCTTCACGATTCTCGAAAAGACCGACGAAGGGGAGCCGCGCACGATCGGGAACATCGACGCGATCAGCGCGCCCGAGCTTCTCTATCCGGAGGCGATCTACCTCCACGAAGGAGAAACGTACTTCGTAAGGGATCTCGACTGGGAGCAGAGGGTCGCGACCGTGGAGCGGAAGGAGGTCGACTACTACACGCAAGCGATCGTCGACTCCACGATCCGCCTCGGGAAGGTGCGCGAGAAGGGATCGCTTCGGGGAGGAGAGACGCTTCTCGCGGAGGCGACCGTGACATGGATGACGACCGGCTTCAAGAAGATCAAGTTCTACGGCCAGGACTCGATCGGATGGGGGAAGCTCGCGCTTCCGCCGCAAGAGCTCGAGACCGTGGCGCTCGGCATCGTTCCCGGCCCCGACGCGGCCGATCGTCTCGGGCGCTTCGGGCTCCGCGTGGCCGAGGGGCTCGCGGGTCTTCGAAACCTCCTCCTCGTCGTTCTCCCCCTGCACGCGATGTGCGACCCGAGCAACCTGGGCGGCGTCGTGGAGAGCTCAAACCTCGGGAGCGCCGCGCTCTTCATCTACGATCGATTCCCGAAGGGGCTCGGGCTCAGCGAAAGGGGGTTCGCGACGGTCGGGACGGTTCTCGCGGCGGCGCGCGAGCTCGCGGAAGGGTGCCCGTGCGCGGAAGGGTGCCCCTCCTGCGTCGGACAGCCGCGCCCGCCGCTCCTCCACCACGATCCGGACCTCATGCAGGGCTACCCGATCCCGAACAAGGAGGCGGCCCTTCGCCTTCTCGCGATCTTCGGGAGCGAAGTCGAATAGCGCCGCGCGCGAGGCCCCGCCCCCTCTTCGCCCTTGAGCGGAAACCGGTCCGAGACTACTCTTCTTCCGACACCGGCGTTCCGGCGAGGAGCGAGGAGAACGATCGTTGAAGGATGAAGCGTTGCACGATCGAATCGCCCGTCTCGCGCGGGGAGACGCGCGGCGGACGGAGCGCGCGCCGCGCCCGGAACGCGCCGGATGCCTCCTTCCCCCGGGGCGAGAGGTTCGGACGGCGCACGGGACGTTCTATCTCGCGGAGCGCTCCCTCGAGGAGGCGGTTCGCGGGGAGAAGAGCTCCCCGCTTCGCTTCCCGGAGAAGCCGTGGAACATCGCGGACGGGAAGGGCGAGCTTCGCGAGGTGGAGCGTCCTCTCTTCTTTGATCTCGAGACGACCGGGTTCTCGTCGTGTCCGCTCTTTCTCGCGGGGACGGTCGATCTCGTCGAGGGGACCATTCGCCAGCGCTTCGCGAGGGACTACGCGGAGGAGAAAGCGGTCGTGGCCGCCGCGGCCGAGGAGATCGCCGGCGCCGGGACGATCGT
>VGIW01000167.1 GCA_016867715.1 Candidatus Eisenbacteria bacterium
AGGCGCGCGGGCCTCCGGCGACGGAGGGAAGCCGTGAGCTTTCTCGCGTACGCCCGCTACGCGGGCCGCATCTTCAAGAAGCGGGGCGCCGACCCGCACTACATCGTGCTCTTCGTCACCGACGTCTGCAACGCGCACTGCGGGCACTGCCTTCTCGGCGCGGTCCGTCCGGCGACCCAGGAACTCAGCGTCGACGAGTACGAGAAGATCTCCCGCAGCATGGGGAAGATCCTCTTCCTCCTCCCCACGGGAGGGGAGCCCTTTCTCCGGGACGATCTCTCCGAGATCGTGCGGATCTTTTGTAGGAACAACCGGGTCGCCAACGTGGGGATCCCGACGAACGGATCGCTCACCGTGAAGGTCGTCGAGCAGGTGCGCCGCATGCTCGCCGAGAACCCGGGCGTCGATCTTGCGATCGACGTGTCGATCGACGCGCTCGGAGAGGAGCACGATCGGCTGCGCGCCCTTCCCGGACTTTTCGAGAAGTGCCTTTGGACTCTCCGCGAGCTCCAGACGATCGAGAAGGAACACCGGAACTTCAACGTCAACGTCTGCACCACCATGTCCGCCTTCAACCAGAAACATGCGCTCGAGACCACCTCGGTCTTGCGACGCGAGCACGGGGTCCGAAACATCAACAATCTCGTCGCGCGGAAGGGGGCCCGCTCGGAGAGCGCGCTCGGAGTAGACGCCCGTCTCTACGAGGCGTGGGCGAAACGCCTTCGCGAGGAGACGGAGACCGATCTCCTGAACGGATATCACGACTATCCCGGAGCGGACGTGATCAACGCGATGAAGAACATCCGCCAGGACATGATCACGCGCATCGTGCGGGGGGAGAAGGGGTATCAGGTCCCCTGCTACGCGGCGAACCTCGCGGGCGTCATCTATGCCGGCGGAGACGTCTATCCGTGCGAGATCCTCGAGGAGCCGCTCGGGAACCTCCGGGAAGTCAACTACGACTTCCGCAAGATCTGGTTCTCGAAGAAGACGGAAGAGGTGCGGCTGAGGATCCGCGAGACGAAGTGCTACTGCACCTACGAGTGCTTTCTCACCAACAACATCCTCTTCACACCGCGGATGCTCCCGAAGGTGGCGATCGAGTACGGGCGGCTGAAGGCGCGGCGCGCGCTCTCGAAGATGGGTTTCGGAAGCTGATCGGCCCGGAGGGGACGTCTCCTATTCCGTTTCGTCCGGCGGCGGCGTCTCGGGGGCAGGACTCGTTCGGGGAACCGCGGAGGGCTTCCCCCCGTCGCATCGGATCGCGAAGATCACGACCGGACGTTCCTTTCCTCCCTTGCTCGTGAGGACGACCCTCTCCTTCTCTTGCTTCAGCTCCATCGCCTCGTCCGTGTAGATGGGGAGGAAGCCGCGCGGAAGGCTGACGGCGATCTCGTGCGCCGTGCGGTAGAGGAAGTTAAGCTTCGCGCTGTCCTCGAAGTACATGTTCGCGTCCTTCATCTTCGCGACGAGCCGGAAATCGTAGCGCCCGCCCGGCGCGATCGGCTGCGGGTAGGCGACGCGGATCTTGGGCTTCCCGGCCATCCCTTCGTTGATGCGCTCCCAGCGGAGCGGAGTGCCTCCCTTTTCGGGAGCCGCCTCGAGGACCTCGATCGCGGCGTCGTACGGAAGGACCTCCATCGACTGGCTGCCCGCCTGCAGATCGGTGAAGCGGTACGTGACCGTGAGATCGTTCGCGCGCGGATCCCCGAGATCGACGAAGAGGATCGCCGGGGAAGCGAGAGGGGTCGCGAGAAGAAGCAGCAAGACGAGCGCGATTGTTCGTGTCTTCATCGGCCTCCTCCACCCGACTCGCGCGCTGCATCGCTCGACAGCTTCCGGAGCCGAACCGCCGTTCC
>VGIW01000168.1 GCA_016867715.1 Candidatus Eisenbacteria bacterium
CGCCCGTTATGGCACGCCATGCAGAGGCGACCGGCGCCCGCGCTTGGAATCAGCGGGGAGTTCGGGAGCGCGATGTCGGTGGCCGATGCGTCCCGGAGCTGTCCCGGGTTGTCGTTCCCGTGCGGGTCGTGGCAGACCGCGCAGGTGTGGGGGCGAGCCTCGGTCGGGTTCGAGGTCGGCGCTACATACGCGGCCGGATCGTCGAGGTACTTGTGAGCATAGAGTCCGTTGTGACAGTGAGCGCAGCTTCCGCGCAGGGCCGGGTATTCCTCGATCCTCGCGTGCGCCGATTCCTGCCATTCGTCCCACGTCGGATGGTGCTCGTCGGAGTGGCATTGACCGCAAGTGGTGTCGCTGATCGTGACCGCCACGTTCTGCCCCTCGCCGCCTCCCGTGTGGTTGCTCGCCGGGCCGTGGCAGTTCTCGCACTGCACCCCCTCGAGACGCTCGACCGCCGTCTCGTCGTGGCCGCCGTTGTCGAGGGAGGCGTCGGCGAAGAGCCCGTAGCTCCCGACCGTGTGACACTTGAGACAGTAAGCATTGTGGTTCATCCCGATCGCTTCGAGCGACTCGATCGCGTGCGCGTGCGCGGTCCCCGACCAGGACGTGTGCTGATCGCCTCCCGACCCGCCCGCGTGGCAGACGGCGCAGGTTCCCGCGCCGAGATAGAAGGGGGAGTCGGCCGGGACGTAGGTCCCCACGAAGACGCGGTCGGTCCCGATCCCCGCGTCCGCGCCGTCGGTCACGACGCAGGAGATCGTGTAGAGGTTGGGGTCGTCCGGCGCGATCCAGACGGTGCTCTCCGCGGCCGCATCGACGAACGCGCCGCCGGTCGCCCTCCAAGCGTATTCGAACGTCCCCGGGTTCTCCGCAGTCGCCCTCGCGAAGACGGAGACCCGGCCGCCCTGATCGACGCTGTCCGCCGAGGCGGTCACGGTCACGCGGATCGCGGGCTCCCTTACGACCTCGACGACCTCCTCGTCCCCGCACCCCGCGGCGAGGAAGAGGAAGAAGGGAAGGACGACGGCGAGCATCCTATGGTCCCGAGCGCGCGTCATGTTCGTTACCTCCGTCCGGATCGGCGCCCCGTCCAAGGGCCGGGGAGCATTCCGAGGTCGGACGCTCCGAAACCCGCCCCCGCCGAGGCGCGGGAGAAAGAAAGGCCCGCTCCCGCGGGCCGGCCACCAACAAAGCGCCGAGGAGAACCGGGGGAGGGAGGGTCTCCGGGCGCGCATACGACGATCAGCGATCGGCCGCCGAGGGAGTTCATCAGCCGTCAAACCTACCCGGAGGGACGATCAATAGCGTCGATGATGAGAGGAACATCTGTCAACGAGTTTTCTCGTTTTATGAGTTGACCGAGATCAAGACCGAAGTCGTGTCGCGCTCACTCCGCGAGAAGCGTGTGGAGAACCGCCGGGTCTTCTTCCTCGACGGCGAGGAGCGAGTGGCAGGTTTCGCAGGAGCTGTCGATCTCTTGGCCGTCCTCGCTCACGTGCTCGCCCGAGTGGCAGCGGAAGCACCCGCTGTTCTCTTCGTGGCCGAGGTGGCTGGGATAAGTGTTCCATGTGATGTTCATCGATGGAAAGATGTTCGCGTCGTAAAGATTTCGGATTTCCTCCCCCGCGGCGCGGACGGAAACGCGGACCGCCTCGAACGCCTCGGGGTCGAGCTCGCGATAGTGGCGCTCGAGCTCCATCGGGATCGCGGCAAGGGCCGCCCCCTTCGACGGATACTCGCGCGTCAGGAGATCGAGACCGATCGCCTTGAGCCCGGGGAGGCTCGCGTCGATTCTTCCCGACGC
>VGIW01000169.1 GCA_016867715.1 Candidatus Eisenbacteria bacterium
CGCCGTGGTGGCGTTCTGAATCATCGGACGGCGGGTCTCTCCTTCGCGCCGCATGCGCGAAGGAGCTTCCTCGCCCCCCCGTCGCTCTTCGCGACGGGGAGCCCCGGCTCGGTCGTGCCCGCGGCTGTCCCCTCGGGGCCTGATCGACGAGCCCGCCAAGAGCGCAGGGAGCGCGGCTAGAGAACAGATGCGAACGACCGGAAGGCGCCTTCCCCCCGGCGGAAGATCCGCTCGTGGCGTTCCTTCTTCGAGCGGACGCGCGTCTCGAGGGGCGGGAAAAGCCCGAAGTGGATGTTGGTCGGCTGGAAACAGTCCGGGTCGGAGGTCGCGAGGAAGTGGAGGAGCGAGCCGATCGCGCTCTCGCGCGGCCACTCGATCGGCCCCAGCCCTTCGATCGCGCGGTGCGTTTCGAGCGCAGCGACCATCCCCATCGCGATCGACTCGACGTATCCCTCGACCCCGGTGATCTGTCCCGCGATCCGGACGCGCGGATCCGCACGAAGCGCGAGCCCTTCCCCGAGAACGCGCGGCGCGCAAAGATACGTGTTCCGGTGGAGGCTTCCGTAGCGCAGGAACTCCGCCTGCGCGAGCCCCGGAAGCGCGCGAAAGATCCTCTCTTGTTCCCCGCGGCGCATGCGCGTCTGGCAGCCGACGAGGTTCCACGCGGTCCCCTCCCGGTTCTCCTTGCGGAGCTGAAGGACGGCGAAGGGACGCTTCCCGGTTCGCGGATCGAGAAGGCCGACCGGCTTCATCGGCCCGAAGCGGACCGAATCGCGGCCCCGCCGCGCGATCTCCTCGATCGGAAGGCACGCCTCGAAGAAGAGGTTCTCTTCGAAGTCGTGGAGAGGATAGAGATCGGCGGCGAGAATCTCGCCGACGAACGTCCCGTATTCTTGATCGTTCAAGGGAATGTTGAGATAGTCCTCGCCTCCCTTTCCGTAGCGGGAAGCGGCGAAGAGAGCGGATCGGTCGATCGATTCGTCGCTCACGACCGGGGCGATCGCGTCGTAGAAGAAGAGACGCCCCTCGCCGATGACGCGGACGATCTCGTCCGCGAGCGGCTCGGACGTGAGGGGGCCGGTCGCGATGATCACCGAGCCTTCAGGCGGAAGAACGCGGACTTCTTCACGGAGAACCTCGATGAGAGGTTCCTCCTCGATCGCGGCGGTCGCTCGCTCCGCGAAGAGAGCGCGGTCGACCGCGAGCGCGGACCCGGCCGGAACGCTTGTCTCGCGCGCGACGCGAAGAAGGAGCGACCCGAGCGTCTCGAGCTCGCGTTTCAGGAGCGCGGGAGCGGAAGGGACGAGCTCCGACTTGAAGGAGTTCGAGCAGACGAGCTCGGCGAGACGATTGGTTTCGTGCGCCTCGGTCCGGCGCGCGGGGCGCATCTCAAAGAGGCGGACGGGAACGCCGCGCCGCGCGAGCTGCCACGCCGCCTCGCATCCCGCGAGCCCGCCGCCGATGATCGTCACGCGGTGCTCGATGCCCTTATCCCCCCGCGAAGCGTACCTGGTACAGAACCCAGAACCGCGAAACAGTGTACCTGGTAGGCGACTCTGAAGGCATCGTTGATCGGGGAAGCCGCCCGGACTCTCCGCGCTCTTCCTCGCTCGGCGGGCCGACCTCCCTCTCGGGGCCTGATCGACGAGGCCGGGTACCCGCCCCCTCGACGATGGAGCCGAAGGCTCCCGCACCAGGGGGGCGGGTGGCCGAGCGATTGGAGCCGAGAACGCGCGGGGCGCGTTCGGAGGCGTCCCCGA
>VGIW01000170.1 GCA_016867715.1 Candidatus Eisenbacteria bacterium
CGCGAAGGCGTTCAGCACCTCCGCGTCCCGCGCGAACCGGGAGACCACCTCCCCGTTCTCGCGCTGGTCGAGGTAGAACCCGGTCTTCTGGCCGGCCTTCACGTCGACAAGAAAGCGGTTCGGCCCTTCCCGCACCTCGATTCGATCAGGGGGCTCGCGCCCCGCGAGAACACCGACCGCCGGCTCCAGCCCCTCCTTCGCGCGGGAGAGGACATCCGAACGCTCGTAGATCCCCTCGGGCGCGAGGATCTCGCCGAGCGCCTTCACGATTTCCTCTTTCCAACACTCGACGCCGGCCGACGCGAACTGGCACACGAGGAATGCGTCGTAGCGATCAACGACGAGGCCCGGGAGTCCGTCCGCCTCGGCGTTCACCACGCGGTACGCATTGACCATTGAATGATCAAGGATCGTCCGGCGGAATGCGGCGGCTCTCTCGATCCGCGCGCGGAAGAACGCGGGCCCGACCGTCTCGTTCGGATCGAAGGTCCAGACGCGCGCGGCGATCTGCGAGCGAGGGGAGAAGGCGGCCCGCGCGAGGAGCGCGCGGTTCTCGCCGAGGACATCCGCCGTTTCGCCGGCCGACGGGCTTCCCTCGACCGCTCCGACGGCGCCCGAGAAGATCCACGGGTGGCGACGGAGAAGGGCTTTCCGCCCGGTTGGCTTCAGGATGAGAGAGGGCATCGCGGCTCGAAGAGGGTCTCTCCGCCTCGTCTCGGCCGGCGCCGCACCAGGCGGGAATCCTCATGTTGTTCAGGACGGCCTGGTTTGCGCGCGTTTTCGTCGCGAGGACGCGGAGCGCGTCTGCGGCAAGAACGCGCTTAAACGGTCGCCTTGTGAATCATCCGCTTCAGGTGATGGATCCGGCGGCGCACGAACTTGAGTTGTTTCGAATCGCGCGCGCGAAGGGCTTCGTCGCGCTTCGCGCGGAGCGCGCGGATCTTCGCCTTCACATCGGCCTTGTTGATCCCCACCACCCGGTGATGCGCGCGCGTGTCGATCCCGAGCGCCGCGCAAATCGCCTTCACGAGGGGTTCCTTGTGCATCGTGCTGTGGCCGTGGACCGCCTCATGGTCGATTCCCTTGGCGATCTCGCGAAGCTCGGTTACGTTCTTCGCCGCGAGTTCCTCGTACGTGTAAGCCATCGATCTCCTCCGAAACGATGCGCATCCGTCGATTGCGGGGCGTTCGGACCGGCGACCGCCCCTTCTTCGCCCTTTGTATCACGAAACGTCCGCGGCGGCCAGTGAAAGCGCTCGCGCCCTCGATCAGCTTTCCGATTCCGGAAGCTGCACGACCTCGATGCCCGACCCTTCGAGGATGGCGATCGACTCGGCGTTCCGGTACTCGCGCGCGTAGTAGATTCTCGTGACGCCGCCGAGGTTGATCAGCCGCTTCGCGCACATCACGCACGGAAGGTGCGTGACGAGCACGATCTTCTTCGTCTCGCGCGGCTCCGCGCAGTTGATCACCGCGTTCTCCTCGCTGTGAAGGCAGCCGCAGTTCCCCTCCACGTCGCGGTCGCACGTGTTCGGAAGGCCGGTGGCGTTTCCGTTGTAGCCGACCGCGAGGATCCGGCGGAAGTCGGCTGAGGCAATCACCGTGCCGACCTGAAGGCGCTTGCAGGTGCTCCGGCGCGCGAGCAGGAAGGCCATCTTCATGTAGATTTCGGGGAAGCTCGGGCGCGTGGAGGAATGCCTGCTCTCCCTGCGTCTCTTCGCG
>VGIW01000171.1 GCA_016867715.1 Candidatus Eisenbacteria bacterium
CACCGCCCGCGCCTCCTCTCGGCTCAGCACCACCGGGAGCCGCTCCGGGCGCTTCGCCCGGACGACCCCATCGACCCACGCCATCTCTTGGCGAAGGACTTCGCGGTACAGGAACAGGATCGCGCTCAAGGCCTGGCTCTGCGTCGAGGCGGTGACCCGGCGTTCGGCGGCGAGGTGCGAGAGGAAACGCGAGATTTCCTCCGCTCCCATCTCGCTCGGATGGCGCTTTCCATGAAAGAGAACGAACCGCCGAATCCAATCGACGTACGCTCTCTCGGTTCTCGGGCTGTAGTGCCTTGCGCGAACGGCAAGTCGAACCCGATCGAGAAGCCGCGGGGCGGGACGAAAGGGACGGGTCCCCTCGGCGACGCGGAGGGCGGGGACCGACAGACAGCTTTCCGAATAAGTGATCGCTCGGGCGAGGAAGGGGGGCATGCATCCTCCCGCCGGGGCGACGCCCAGCGATTCGGATTGTACATCCCTCGACTATTTCACGTCAACGTCCATCCGTCAGAAGTGAGTTCCTTTCGCGGCCGCCGGGGCACGGAGGTGCGACCCCGCACGCCCCCCGCCGCTTGACCGGGTCCTCTGGGACGACTATATCGACGGCAGCGGGGGCACTCGGCCCCGCGCGGAGGCGTGCGTCATGCCGAATCGGCTCGCGGGAGAGACGAGTCCTTACCTCCTCCAACACAAGGAGAACCCGGTCGACTGGTATCCCTGGGGTCCCGAGGCGCTCGCGCGCGCCCGCCGCGAGGGGAAGCCGATCTTCCTCAGCATCGGGTACAGCGCCTGTCACTGGTGCCACGTGATGGAGCGCGAGTCGTTCGAGGACCCGGAGACCGCCCGCCTCTTGAACGAGCACTTCGTGAGCATCAAGGTCGACCGAGAGGAGAGGCCGGACCTCGACTCGATCTATATGGAAGCGGTTCAGGCGATGACCGGGTCGGGGGGATGGCCGATGAGCGTCTTCCTCACACCCGAGGAGATGCCCTTCTTCGGCGGAACCTACTTCCCCCCCGAAGGGCGACACGGCATGCCTTCCTTCCGGCGCGTGATCCTCGAGGTGTCGCGCGCATTCCGCGAGCGCCGCGGGCAGGTCGAGGAGCAGGCCGCCCGCATGACCGAGCGGCTCGCGAGGACGGCGACCTTTCTCGAGGGGGGCGCGATCCGCGCGTCGGTCTCCGACCGGGCCGCGAGGCTTCTCGCGGAAGATCACGATGAAACCTACGGCGGTTTCGGAGGCGCTCCCAAGTTTCCGCAGACGATGAGCCTCGACTTCCTTCTCCGCCGCGCGCGGAGAACCGGCGACCCGGATGCGCTCCGCATCGTCCGGTTCAGCCTCGAGCGGATGGCGCGCGGGGGGATCCGCGACCACGTGGGCGGCGGCTTCCACAGGTACGCAACCGACGAGCGCTGGCTCGTTCCCCACTTCGAGAAGATGCTCACCGACAACGCCCTTCTCGGCCGCCTCTATCTGCACGCCTACCACGCGACCGGGAAGCCGCTCTTTCGCGAGGTCGGGCGGGAAACCCTCGACTACGTGCTCCGCCACATGACCTCTCCCGAGGGCGGGTTCTTCGCGGCGGAGGACGCGGACAGCGAAGGGGAAGAGGGGAGGT
The DNA here is from genome assembly GCA_016867715.1 of Candidatus Eisenbacteria bacterium. Classification (NCBI taxonomy): domain Bacteria; phylum Candidatus Eiseniibacteriota; species Candidatus Eiseniibacteriota bacterium. The sequence continues at coordinate 1,623 of VGIW01000171.1, forward strand.
TCTACACGTGGACGCCGGACGAGATCCGGCGCGCCCTCGGCGAGGAGGACGGAAACCTCTTCT
>VGIW01000172.1 GCA_016867715.1 Candidatus Eisenbacteria bacterium
GACGGCGTCGAGCTCGTGGATCTTGTCTTCTTGGTCGTCGGGGGCGAGGGAGCCGCATTCGACGCCCACTTCCTCGGCCCAATCTGCGAAGCGATCGTCGGGCGCGGCGAGGCGGCCGGCGAGAAGGATCGCGCGGAGGCGGAGGGGATGGTCGGATGGGGGGCGGGGGATGGGGAGGGGATCCAGCACGTGGAAGTCCATGTGCGTTTCGACGAACCGTCGCGCGTACCAGTCGAGTATGAGGGAAGCCACCACACCGAGAAGGAAGGCCTCGTCGAGGGCGGTGCCCCGCGGCCAGAGGAGATAGGGGGCAACGTCTGTGAGCACGATCTCCGGCGGGACGAGAGCGGCGCGCAACGTCCGGGTGTCCGTGGCACGCGATATTCGGCGGAACGCGATCCGGGGATGGAGACACGGGAGCGTGTCCCGGCTGCGGATCACCGCCGGGTCGAACTCCGAGAAGGGGGAGTTCTTGTTCCTCGCGCCGCGCGCGCGCTTCTCCTGTAAGTGCGGGAGCACCTTCTTCGGGTCGGCCCAGGCGTAGTAGGTCCCGGTGTCGGGAGTCCAAAGGTCGAAGGACTCTCCTTTGAAGACCGGCCAGAAGCCCTTCGGGCGATCTTTGGACTTCACGTCCATCAGCTTCTTGTCGTTGGTCGCGTCCATCTCACGATGCGGCCGCGCGCGCCAGGATCTTTTGTCGTCGAGGTCGAGCCGAGGCGCCCGGCGAAGCCTCGTGAAGACCTCGACCGACTCGTCGCTCGGGAGGAGAGGGAGAGAGGCCGTGTCGTTCCAGCTCCGGATCTCCTCGCCGTCGAAGACCGCGGGCTCGCGCGCGACGCCGGCCTCGTAGCGATCGCGGCTCGGGTAGGGCCCGCGGAGCGCGACCCGCACCGGCCGCGCCTCGCGCACGACACCCTTCTCCGCCTTCCTCCTCCCGATCGCGACGAGGCCGATGGTGTACCGGTGCTCCGCCTCGTCGAAGACCCACCCCTTCGTGTTGAGGAGCGTCGTCACATCCACACCCTCGGCGTGCGAGAACACTTCATGTCTAAACTCCGTCGATCCTTTCGCCGCGAGGGCCGAGCGGGGGAGAACGACCCCGATCCGGCCTCCGTCTTCGCAGGCGAGATTCCAGAAACGCCAGCAGAACGCCTTGTAGAGATCGGGATCCCCGGTCCCCATGCCGGGATAGGGCCCCGTGGTGAGCGCGCGACGCATCGCCTCGGCATCCGCGAGCTCCCGCTCATACTCCGCGACGAGATCCGGCCTCGCTCGACGGAGCTTCGACTTGGCCGCCTCCTGCTCGCGCTGCGGGAGCGAACGAAGGCCCGGAGAATGCCGCGCCCAGAAAGCGTCCTCCTCGAGGGTCGCCTCCTGCCACGGCGGGTTCCCCACGATCGCATCGAACCCCGGCCTCTCGCGGAGAAAAACCTCGGGGAACGCGATCGGAAAATGAAACGCGTGGAGCCCTTCGAGGCGCTCCCTCGCGGCCTCGTACTCCTTCGACCCCGCG